>NZ_JBHWIO010000069.1:38539-49616 GCF_042732075.1 Kitasatospora sp. NPDC059812 | reverse complement strand
GCCCCCCCCACCGCCGCGGCCCCCCCCCCCCCCTGAGGCGGCGCCCCCCCCGCGGCGCCCCCCCCCCCCCACCCGTTCCGCGGCCCCCGGCGCGTTCCGTTCAGCCCCGCGAAGCCCCGCTTCAGCCCTGCTCGGGCAGCGCCACCGCCTGCCACCGGTACGCCGCGTCCTCCTGCCAGCACTGCAACTCGCCCTCCACGACCGCGGCCAGGCACAGCCGCCAGTCCTCGCCCATCGCGAGCGCGACCCGGGTGGCCGGGCGCAGCGTCGGCCGCCACCAGCGCGGCCGCCGGGAGGCGCCGCCGGCCGGCAGCCGCAGCCGGACGCCGCCCGCGCCGGCCAGCGCCACCGTCGGGCCGCCCCGGTGGCCGGCCATCGCGACGCCGAGGGAGGGCTCGCCGTCGCCGATCTCGGGGGCCGGGCCGGCCGTGTCGAGGGTGTGCAGCTGGACGGAGCCGTCCGGGCGCAGCGTGGCGGCCTGCGGTCCGGCGGAGGTGCGGGCCAGCGCCCCGGCGCGCAGGGCGCCGGGCGGCCCCAGCGGGGCGGGGCGCTCGGCCGAGCCCGGTCGCCAGCTCAGCACCTGCTCCCGGTGCTCGACCAGGACCAGCCAGGACCCGGCCCGTTCCTCCAGGGCGGCGAGCACCCGGTCGGCCGGGCAGCCGGGCAGCTCCTGGCCGGTGAGGGTGAGGCCGGGTGCCCAGCGGTAGGAGCGCAGGGCGCCGCCGGCCGCCGTCCAGACCGTCATCTCCCCGGCGGAGTTGACCGCCCCGGCGAGCCCGCTGACGCCGCGCGCGGCCTCCCACCAGCCGGCCGAGGTGCCGACCCAGAGCGTCCCGCCGCGGTCCTCGGCGCAGACCACCAGTTCGCCCTGGTGTCCGGCCCAGCCGGCCAGCAACTCCCTGACCGGGCCGGGCCCCTGGCCGGCCGGCAGGCGCTGCCCGTGGTGTCCTGGGCCGGCCAGTGCGGTGCCGTCGGCGCCGCCGGTGACCAGCAGCGGCCGGCCGGCCCGGTCGGGCAGGACGGCCAGGCCCGCGGTGCGCGCCACCGGCCGGCGGGAGCGCAGGAGTTCGCGGCCGCGGCCCACCCAGGGGCCGAGCGGGGAGGGGCGGCGGTCCGGTTCGCGGGCGAGCGGTTCGCAGGCCCAGCGCGCCAGGTCCTCGCCGTAGCCGGCGGCGAGGAGTTCGGCGCGGGCCTGTTCGGCGGCGAGCCGGTGGTCGAGCCGGCCGTGGTCGGGCAGCAGCAGGGTGCGGGCGAGGGTGCCGACCGCGAACAGGTCCTTGGCGGTGGTGGGGAAGCCGCCGACCTGCTCGGCCTCCGGCGGGACGTGCCCGGGGGTGAACACCGCGACGGTGAGGGTGTGGTCGAGCGGGGCCAGGAAGGTCAGGTCGATCAGCTTGACCTGGTTCTGGGCGTCCACCAGGACGTTGGCGGGGGAGATGTCGCGGTGCACCCAGCGTTTGCGGTGCAGTTCGTCGACGATCCGGCAGAGCCGGGCCAGCACCTCGGCCACCGCCGCCGGGCCGCCGCGCTGGGTGCGGGCCCAGGTGTGCAGCGGCACGCCCTCGACCCAGGGGGAGATCTGGTAGCCGAGCAGCCCGGCGGAGGGCGCGGCGCCGGGCCGGTGCGGGGAGGGGCCGAGCAGGAAGCTGGGCACCACCAGGTCGTTCACGCCCAGGCGGTGGGCGTTGTGCGAGACGTCGTCCCAGCGGCCGAGCCAGCGCCGCACCTCGGAGGGGTCGCGCTCCAGCATGATCTTCGCGGCGACGAGTTCCTTGAGCCCGCTGTGGCCGGTCCGCACCGCCCGCCACACCTCGGCCTCGCCGCCCCGGTGGTGGAATTCCAGGAGTTCGTACTGCTCGGGGTCGAACTCCGGCCCGAACCGGAGCCCGGGCACCCAACGCGACTCGGACACGCATCCCCCGACTGGACCCTGTTGGCCTGTTCGCCACGACCCGGCCTCGGGCCGGTTCCCGCGCGGTGGTTCTCACACCGCTTCCGCTGCGTCGCCCAGGATAGTGCTCAATTCTGTTCGTCTGTCCGGTGGAGGGCCTATTCTGATGGGCGCCCGATCAACATCGAAACGGCGTCAACTCATGATCACACACCTTGTGTTGATCATCGATCGGCGTATTTCCAAGCGCAGGGGGACGGGGCATGGTGCAGCTCGCGGTGCTGCTGATCGTGGTGGCACTGGCCGGTGCGGCAGCCGTCGTACTGGCCCGCCGCCGACGGAGCCTGGACGCCCAGGCCGTGGCCAAGGCCCTGGCCACGGCCGCCGAACGGCTCGCCGCCGGCAAGGCCCCGCAGGCCCGGCGCCGCTACGCGCGCCTCGCCCAACGGCTCGCCGCCGGCCCCGAGGAACTGCGCCCGCAACGCGGCCTCGCCCTGCTCGGCCAGGCCGAGGCCACCGTCCCCACCGGCGACCAGCAGGCCACCCTCGCCCTGCACCGCGAGGCCTTCCCGCTGCTCGCCGACCCGGCCCGGCAACTGCCCCGGTGGAGCCTGCACCGCCTCGCCGAGGAGCGGATATCCGCCCCCGACGGCGACCTCGGGCCGCTGCTCGCCTTCCTCCAGGCCACCGCCGACGGCGCCGAACCCGGCGAGGAGGCCGCGGCCGCCGCCCGCGCCACGGACTGGCTCCAGCGGCTCTGTCGCGAGGGCTCCCCCGGGCAGCGCGAGAGCGCCACCACCCGGTCGCTGGCCGCACTGCCCGGCCGGGACTGGCCGGTCCTGGCCCGGGCCGCCCTGCTGCGCGACACCGACCGCGCCGCCGAGGCCGAGACCCTGCTCGCCGCGTCCGCCCCCGGCGGCAGCGGCGAACTCTGGTTCCGCTGGGGCGCCCAGCTGTTCACCCTGCACCGGGACGAACCCGCCGTCGCCGCCTTCGACGAGGCGCTGCGCCGCGGCCCCGGCGAGCCCTCCCCGTGGGGGCGCGGCCCGGCGCTGCGCACCGAGAGCCTGCTCTTCCGGGGCCTGGCCCGGCAGCGGCTCGGCGCCACCGACGCCGCCTGGTCCGACCTCGCGGCCGCCGCCACCGAGACCCCCGGCGACCCCCGCCCCCGCTACGCCCTCGGCCGGCTCGCCCTGCTGCTCGGCGCCGACGAGCAGGCCCGGGACCAGTTCACCGCCGCCCTGACCGTCCAACCCTCCTTCGCCCCGGCCCGGTTCGGCCTCGCCCTGGTGCACGAACGGGCCGCGCGCCCCGCCGAGGCGGCCGCCGACTACCGCACCGGCCTCGGCCTCGCCCCCGACTGGCGCCCCGCCCGGGTCCGGCTCGGCGCGGCCCTGCTCGCCGCCGGGCAGGCCGCCGAGGCCGCGCCCGTCCTCGGCGCCGAGGCCGACGTCGAACCGGACTCCCGCTGGGCCCGGATCGCCGCCTTCCACCACGGTCTGGCCCTCGCCCGCACCGACGACCCGGCCGGCGCCCTGGCCCGCTGGGAGCCGCTGCACGACGAGGACCTGCGCGAACGCCAGGCCCTGGCCCGCGACCGGCTCGCCCGCACCCGGCTGGCCGACGACCCGGTGGCCGCCCGGGAGCTCTGGCAGCAGGCCGCCGCCGACCACCCGGCCGCCCCCGGCTACCGGGCCGCGCTGCGCGAGGCCGCCCTGCGCGAGGCCGCGCACCTCCTGATCACCGGCCGTGACCGGCCCGAACCGCGCGAGCGGGCCGCCGCCGCACTCGCCCTCGCCGACACCCTGCCCGGCTCCGTCACCCACCGGCAGGCCCGGCTGCGCGCCGCCCTCGCCCTGGCCGCAGGCTCCACCGAACCGCTGGGCACCCTGCTCGACGCCGCCACCGGGCCGCGCGACCGCTACCACCTGGCCGCCGCCGCCCTGCTGACCGGCCGTCCGGTCCAGACCATCGCCCTGCTCGCCCCGCTCGCCCCCGACCCGGCCGGCGACCCGGCCCTCGCCCGGCTGCGGGCGCTGCTCGCCGAACGGGCCGGCAACTGGGCCGCCGCACTGGACTGGTACCGCCACTTCCTGACCGCCGGCCAGGCCCCCGAACCGCCGCAGCCCCCGCCCGCGACGGCCGACTGCGCCGTCTGTCCCGTCCCCGCCACCGGCACCTGCGCCGGCTGCGGCCGGGAGGCCTGCGCCGCCCACCTGCACCGACCCGCCGACGCCGCCTCGCCACGCTGCGTACGCTGCACCGGCCCCGCGCTGCGCGCCGTCCTGGACTGCGCCCGCCGGGCCGGGGTGCCCGAGCAGGCCGAACCCGTCCTCGCCGCCTGGGCGCAGGCCCTCGGCGACAGCCCCGCCGCCGCGCCCGTACGGCTGGACCTCGCCCTGTTGCGGGCCGAACTCGGCCGACTGGACGAGGCGTTGGCCGACCTGCCGGCGGACGCCGACGCCGCGCGCGGCGCCGTCCTGATCCGCCGGGCCGGCGCCGCCCTCGACGCCGGCGAGCCCGGACGCGCGGCCGGCGACCTGCGCCAGGCCCTCACCCTCGCCCCGGGCCGGCCGCAGGCCGCCGCCGCGCTCGTCCTGCTCGCCGAGCACGAGGCCCACCAGCACGCCGTCGAGGGCCGCCACCGCGAGGCCTGGGACGGCTACCACGCCCTGCTGCTCAAGGACCCGGCCCACCCCCGGCTGCTGCACGCGCTCGGCCTGGCCGGCTACCGGCTCGCGGTCTCCCTCCAGGCGGGCCCGGAAGGCCCGGACGAGCGGATCTGGACCTGGACGCTCGGCTGCCTGGTCGCCGCCCTGCACCAGCCCGACCTGTGGGCGGAGTCCGCCCGGATCACCGGCCGCCCGGCCGAACCGCAGCGGATGTCCACCGCCCGCAGCGCGCTCACCGACCGCCTCCGCGAGGACCTGCGCGCCCTGGACCGGGCCGCCGGCCGCACCGGCGACGAGGTCACCGCCTGGACCCTGCGCCTCGGCATGGAGGCGCACAGCGCCGACGCCTTCGCCCAGGAGGACGTCCGGATCACCCTGCCCGGCCGCCCCGCCCGGCGCCTCGCCCTCGGCCCCGCGCTCGACCGGCTGCTCCGCCAGGAGCCCGAACTCGCCGCCTGGGCAGCCGGGTTCGACGAGGCCGTACGGGCCTGGCGGCGACCGGAAACCCCCGACGGGCACCCGCTGACCAGGGCCCTCGGCCTGTTCGGCGACCTCGGCCCGCAGCGCTACCTGCTCCTCCAGGGCCGCCAGGCAGCCGCCGTCGGCGCCCTGGACGCGGTGCCCGAGGCCGAACGCGGAACGGGCTGGCGGGACCTGCTCGGCGAGAGCCTGGTCAGCGAGGCCCGCGAGCACCACCGCAACCAGGACTGGCGCGAGGCCCTGGACTGCCTCACCCGCGCCCGGGCCGTGCCCGGCGCCGTCCTGCCCGCCGACGCGCCCGCGATCGCCGCCGAGTGCGGCGTCCGGGCCGCCCGCGCCCTGCTCAAGAGCAGCGACGACGACCAGGCGGGCGCCACCGAACTCCTGGAGAAGGCCCTCGCGCTGGCCCCCGGCCACCCCGAGGTGCGCGGCGACCTCGGAGCCACCTACGCCCAGTGGGCCCGCAAGATCAACAACGAGGCCAAGGACTACCCCCGCGCCCTGGTCCTGCTGCGCAAGAGCATGGAACTCGCCCCCGGCGACCCGACCGCCGTCCACTTCCTGGAGGCCGCCCTCGGCAACCGGGCCGGCCAGCTCAGCCGCCCCGACGCCCCCGAAGCGGAACTGGAGGAGGCCGCCGACGCGTGGCGGGAGCTGATCACGCTCAACCCCGACCCGGACCACCGGCTCGGCCTCGCCTTCGTCCTGCGCCACCTCTCCCGCATCGCCGCCTTCGCGGACCACCGCGCCCTCGCCGTCGCCCGGATGGCGGAAGCCCTGCGCGCCGACCCGGAATGGGACGGCGACACCGAGGAGGAGGCCCCGCGCCGGGTCGCCGTGATGCTGGCCAACCACATGCTGGACAACCTCCAGGACAGCCCGTTCACCACCCAGGCCGCCATGCTCCAGAAGGCCAGGTCCTACGACGACTCGGCCGAGATCCGCCGCCTGATGGTCAGCGTCTGGCGCGGCGAGGCCATCGGCCACTACGAGGCCCACCGCTACCGCGACGCGATCCGGCTGCTGGAGGAGGCGCTCGCGCTCTCCCGCACCCCGGAGGACGTCGCCAAGCTGCACGTCGAACTCAGCGTCGTCTACAGCTCCTACGCCGTCGGCCAGGCCAACCTGCGCCAGTTCCGGGAGGCCCGCTCGCTGATCGGCAAGGCTGTCGAGTACAACCCGGACGACCGCGACCTGCGTGCCCTGCAACGGAGGATCGGCGCACTGCGCTGACGGCAACCGCGGAGCCGCCGCCGTCGTCGTAGCCCATGCGCCCATCCCTGATCCGCAGCCGCAGCCAATCCCGAGCCGCAGCCAATCCACGAGCCACAGCCTGTCCCTGAGTCACCGTCAGCCGTGAGGAGAGAAGCCGCCCGCCATGCCACTGCACGAACCGTCGCCGTACGAGGTCCTGGGCGTTGCGCTCACGGCCGGCGTGCGCGAGATCAACCTCGCCGTCGGCCCGGCGATGAAGGCCGGCCGCTACACCCGCCAGCAGATCCAGGACGCCGCCGCCCTGCTGCGCAACCCCGACCGGCGGCTGGAGCTGGACCTCCAGCGCCCCCTGCCGCCGGAGCCGGTCGACCAGGCTGCCGACCTGCTGGCGCCCGCCCTCGCCGAACCGCTGCTGGTCGTCGAACGCCCGCCGCTGCCGCCCGCCGCCGCCCTCCTGGTGCTGCACCGGGCCGAGGCGGCGGCCGACTTCGCCGAACCCGCCCCCGGCGGCGCCGACCCCGAACCGCCCGTCCCCGCCCGCTACGCGGCCGACCTGTCCGTGCTGCCGCAGATCGAGGTACCCGAATGACCGACACGCCGACCGCTCCCGCGCCCGACGGCCACCGGCCGCTGGACGTCCCGCAGCGCGCCCTGGAGGTCGACCTCGACCAGGCGTTCAGCCAACTGCTGTACCGGGCCTCCCTCCTGCAGCGCCTGCGGGCCGAGGAGGCGCAGACCGCCCGGGCCACCCAGCGGGACCTGCTGGGCATCCTGGTCGAGGTGGACGACGCCCTCGCCGCGCTCGGCCTGGACCGGGAGCTGGTGCTGCTCGGACGCGGCACCGGGATCGAGGCCACCCGCCGGCGGCTGCTCGGCCGGCTCGCCAAGGCCGGGGTGCGCCCGATGCGGCTGGAGGGGCTGGCGGCGGACCCGGCGCTGACCGAGATCGTCGGCACCGAGCCGCGTCCCGGGGTGGCGCCGGAGACGGTCGTCCGGACGGTGGTCACCGGGTTCTTCTGGGAGGAGGAGGTGCTGCGCCGCGCCCAGGTCGTCGTCGCCGCGGTGCCCGAGCCCGCCCCGGTGGGGGAGCCGGTCCTCGCGGAGGACGTCGAGCGGGCCCTGGAGCCCGTACCGGAGGGGGCCGCGGCGCCGGACCTTGAGCCCACGGAAGCCGGGGGCGACGATACCGGGCCCACGGAGGCCGAGGGCGAGGACGTTGGCGCCGAACCCGCCGCCGCGCCGGTGAACCCCGCCGCCCGGGCCACGGCGGCCCCGCCCCGGGCCCGCCGGAAGGGAACGGCCGCGGGCGGCCGGCGCAAGCGGAAGAAGTAGCCAGGACCACGAGGGGCAAGAGGGGAACGACATGTACCGCACACTCGGCATCGACCTGGGCACCACCAACTCGGTGGTGGCCCACCTGCGCCGGGGCGAGCCGGAGATCATCTTCAACCGGCAGAACCAGGAGGCCACGCCCTCCGTGGTCGGCAGCGGCCGCAAGGGCGAACTGCTGGTCGGCTCCACGGCGCGCAGCCGGGTCGCCATCGACGGCGTCAACGTGATCCGCTCGGTCAAGCGCTTCATGGGCCGCAAGTTCAAGGACCCGCAGGTCCAGGCGGCCCTCAAGGAGGTCGACTACAAGGTCACGGCCGGCACCGACGGCGACGTCAACGTCTGGTTCAACGGCCGCTCCTACACCCCGATCGAGATCTCCGCGATCATCCTGCACCGCCTCAAGGAGGACGCCGAGCAGCGCTTCGGCGAGCCCTTCCACCGGGCCGTCATCACCGTCCCCGCGTACTTCGGCGAACGGCAGGTCGCCGCCACCCAGGAGGCGGGCCGGATGGCCGGCCTGCACGTGCTGCGGATCATCAACGAGCCGACCGCCGCCGCGCTCGCCTACGGGATCACCTCCGAGGCCGGCGACGAGGGCCGGACCGTCCTGGTCTACGACCTCGGCGGCGGCACCTTCGACATCTCCATCCTGCTGCTGGTGCCCGGCTCGGTCTCGGTGCTCGGCATCGAGGGCGACAACCTGCTCGGCGGCGACGACTTCGACCGGGCCATCACCACCGCACTGCTGGAGGACATCCGCGAGGAGTACGGCGCGGACTACCAGCCCGACCTGCGGGACCGCCCCAAGATCGCCTCCACGGCCGAGACCATCAAGATCGAGCTCTCCCACCAGGAGGCCTCCGAGGTGATCCTGCCCGGCCTCGGCGCCGGCCAGCTGGTGCTGGAGACGGAGTTCGAACGGGCCCGCTTCGAGGAGCTGATCGAGGCCCAGATCGAGCGCACCATCGAGCTGACCCACAAGGCCATCATGCAGGCCAACCTCACCGTCGGGGACATCGACGAGGTGGTGCTGGTCGGCGGCTCCACCGCGATCCCGCTGGTGGCCCGGCGGCTCGGCGAGGTCTTCGGGCCGCGCAGGATCCGGCGCGGCGTCAACCCGATGCAGTGCGTGGCGCTCGGCGCGGCCGTGCAGTCCGCGCTGGTCGGCGAGGTGGAGTGCCCCGAGTGCCGGGCCCCCGGCGACCTCTCCGCCTCCAACTGCGCCAACTGCGCCACCACGCTGCTCGGTGGGCCCCGGGTTTCCTGCACCGGCTGCCACCTCCCGGTCGACGCCGAGGCCGCCGCCTGCCCCAAGTGCGGCCAGGAGCTGGGCGGTTCGGCCGCCGGCGCGGCCATCCCGGCGCAGTCCCAGGCGGCCACCGCCGTGCGCAGCGACAACTGTCCGCGCTGCGGCACCCCCGCCGCCCCCGGCGTCACCGCCTGCGAACTGTGCGGCGAGGCGCTCAACTCCGCCGCGCCCGGGCAGACCAGGGTCGCCTCGACCGCCGCCGAGGACGTCGGCCTGCGCTGCGCCGCCTGCGGCGTGGTCAACCCGCCGGGCAGCGAGGCCTGCCAGGGCTGCGGCGAGCTGATGCAGGTCACCAACCCGTTCGACATCACCCCGAAGAACCTCGGCATCGAGCTCAACGACGGCCGGCTGGCCGTCATCATCCCCAAGAACACCAGTTACCCGACCAGTTCGCCGGTCAGCCGGGAGTTCGTGGTCTCCGGCAGCGGCCGCCAGCGGCTGGAGATCGCGGTCTACGAGGGCGAGCACGAGATCGCCCAGCAGAACGAGCTGATCGGCCACCTGACCCTGCGGCTGCCCGCCGGGCTCGGCGGCCGCACCCCCGTGGAGGTGTCCTTCGGCCTCGACCGGGACCGCACCATCACCCTGTCGGTGCGGATCCAGGGCGGCGGCGAGAAGACCGTCAAGCTGGAGCGCGTCACCCTCGACCCCGAGCTCAAGGTCCAGGTCGAGGAGCAGCAGCGGCAGATCGAGACCTTCACCGACCGCTGGGGCGGCGAGCTCACCGAGGCCGAGATGCGCGAGGCGCAGCGCCTCATGGACAGCCTGGACGACCTGGCCGCCGGCCAGACCCGCGGCCAGTCGGTGGACGAGGCGCTGGAGCGGGCCCAGCGCCAGCTGAAGGCACAGCGCTGGGTGCGCGGCTCGGAGGCGTACCTCAGCCTGTTCATCCACTACTGCGAGAAGCACCTCGACCCGAGCGACCTCGACCGGCTGCGCTCGGTGGCCGCCGACCTGCGGCTGCGCCGCGAGGCGGCCGACTGGGAGGGCGCCATGCGCGCAGCCCAGCGGGCCGACGAACTGTGCGACTCGCTCGGGCACACCTTCCGGATGCTCACCATGTGCAACGTCTACGTCAACCAGAACATGGTCTCGCCGGCGCTGGCCCAGCGGATCATGGCCGAGCTGCGCGGGCTGGACGAGGCGGTGGAGTCGGCCAACATGGAGGCCGCCAACCAGCACAGCTCGGCGCTGCTGGCGCTGTACGCGCAGGCGCAGCGGGAGCTGGGCAGCGAGCCGCTCGCGGAGTCGCTCGGCCCGGTCCGTCCGGAGGAGGCCGGTCCGCGATGAACTCCGACGTGACTCCGCCCGACGTGACTCCGTCCGAGGTACCACCGTCCGAGGTGTACCTGTCCGAGGTGTCCCCGGCCGACGTGCACCCGATCGGCGGGCAGGTCGCCGAGGTTCCGCCGATCGAGGTGCGCTGCCCGCAGTGCGCCGTCCCGGCGGACCCGCAGGGCCTGCGCTGTCCGTCCTGCCGGGAGGATCTCGGCGTGCTGTTCCGGCTGCGTTACGCCGCTCGGATCGACTACAACCGGGCGCTGGACGCACTGGCGGCAGGTGACAGGGCGTTCGCGCTCGGACTGCTGCACCGCGCGGTGGCGGCCGAACCGGGGCTCGAACCGGCCCGGGACCTGCTGGAATGGGTGAGCGTGTCCGGGTCCGTGCGGCCGGTGCCGGGGGAGCGGGAGGGCGACACGCCCTCTGAGTGACCAATTCGGCCGTTCCCGGCCTGCCATCGAGTTCGATCGGTGCGAGTGTGTTCGTCACATGGATGTTCGCTGCCCTCACAAGGAGTGACGCAATGCGTATTCGTACCACCCTCGCCGCCACCGCACTCGCCGCTGTGGCCGTTCTGGCCGGTGCCGGCACCGCTGCCGCGGGCGACGCGACCGCGAACGGTGTCGCGTTCGGTTCCCCCGGTGTGCTCTCCGGCAACCAGATCCAGATCCCGATCAACCTCGAGGCCAACGTCTGCGGCAACTCGATCGGCATCATCAGCATCCTCAACCCGGCCTTCGGTAACACCTGCATCAACGGCTGACCCGACTGCTGGGGCCGGCCGCCGCCCCCCCCCGCCCGCCCCCCCCCCCGGGGCCCCCCCCCCCGCGGGGGGGGGGGGGCGGGCGGCGGGGGGGGGGCGGGGGGGGCGCCCCGCCCCCCGCCCCCCCCCAGTCA
>NZ_JBHWIO010000069.1:36564-38529 GCF_042732075.1 Kitasatospora sp. NPDC059812 | reverse complement strand
AAACACACCCACCCACCCCCCGCCAGTGCTACACCCCTCAACCACGCGCGCCCCCCCGTGGGGGGCCCGCCGCCCCCCCCCCGCCCCCCGCCCCAGCATCGTGTCCGCACCCCCGTTCGGGGGTGGTGGCGCGGGCGCGAGGCGGAGAGCATGGGGGCCGACCCGCACGCGCCCACCCAGGAGTCAGAACGTGCCGACCACGCCGACCCCGCGCAGCTACGCCTCCGGCACCTCGGACGTGCCGCTGCTCGGCGACACCATCGGGGAGAACCTCGACCGCGCGGTGCGCGCCCACCCCGCACGGGACGCCCTGGTCGACCGGGCCACCGCCCGCCGCTGGACGTACGCCGAACTCGCCGCCGACGTCGACGCGTTGGCCCTCGGCCTGCTCGACCTCGGCATCGCCAAGGGCGACCGGGTCGGCATCTGGGCGCCCAACTGCGCCGAGTGGACGCTCACCCAGTACGCCACCGCCAAGCTCGGCGCGATCCTGGTCACCATCAACCCGGCCTACCGCTCACACGAGTTGGCGTACGTGCTGAACCAGGCCGGGATCCGCCTGCTGGTCGCGGCCGAGCGCTTCAAGACCTCCGACTACGCCGGAATGATCGAGGAAGTGCGGCCCCAGTGCCCGGAGTTGGAGCGGAGGGTGCTGATCGGCAGCCCCGACTGGGACACCCTGCTCGCCACCGGGCGCCGCGCCGACCCCGGCCTTCTCGCGCAGCGGCAGCGGGAGTTGACGCCGGACGACCCGATCAACATCCAGTACACCTCCGGGACCACCGGCTTCCCCAAGGGCGCGACCCTGTCCCACCACAACATCCTCAACAACGGCTACTTCGTCGGAGAACTGCTCAACTACACCGAGCAGGACCGGATCTGCGTTCCGGTGCCGTTCTACCACTGCTTCGGCATGGTGATGGCGAACCTCGCGGCCATCTCCCACGGCGCCTGCACGGTGATCCCCGCGCCCTCCTTCGACCCGGGCGCCACCTTGGCCGCCGTCGCCGCCGAGCGCTGCACCTCGCTGTACGGGGTGCCCACCATGTTCATCGCCGAACTCGCCGACCCCGACTTCGCGCGCCACGACCTCACCAGCCTGCGCACCGGCATCATGGCGGGCTCCCCCTGCCCGGCCGAGGTGATGAAGGACGTCATCGGCCGGATGGGCATGGCCGAGGTCGCCATCTGCTACGGCATGACCGAGACCTCGCCCGTCTCCACCCAGACCCGCGCCGACGACACGGTCGACCGCCGGGTCTCCACCGTCGGCCGGGTCGGCCCGCACCTGGAGGTCAAGGTCATCGACCCGGCCACCGGCCGGACCGTCCCGCGCGGCGAGCCCGGTGAACTCTGCACCCGCGGCTACTCCGTCATGCTCGGCTACTGGGGCGAGACCGAGCGCACCGCCGAGGCCGTCGACGCCGCCCGCTGGATGCACACCGGCGACCTCGCCGTCATGGACCGGGACGGCTACCTCGCCATCACCGGCCGGATCAAGGACATGGTCATCCGCGGCGGCGAGAACCTCTACCCGCGCGAGATCGAGGAGTTCCTGTACACCCACCCCGACGTCCTCGACGTCCAGGTCGTCGGCGTGCCCGACGCCCGGTACGGCGAGGAGCTGATGGCGTGGATCCGCATGCGCGCGGGCGCCGAGCCGCTCACCGCCGACACCGTCCGCACCTACTGCGCCGGCCGGCTCGCCCACGTCAAGATCCCGCGGTACGTGCACGTGGTCGAGGAGTTCCCGATGACCGTCACCGGCAAGGTCCGCAAGGTCGAGATGCGCGCCGAGGCCGTGCGCCTGCTCGGCCTCTGACCTGACCCACCGCCGCCCGGTCCGAGCCCGCCCGTCCGCACACACCGAACGGCCCCCGGGGGGGGGGGGGGCCGGCGCGCGGGCGGCCGGGGGGGGGGGGGGGGGGTCGGACGGACAACGCGGGAGGCGCCCGCCGGGGGTGT
>NZ_JBHWIO010000069.1:28597-36554 GCF_042732075.1 Kitasatospora sp. NPDC059812 | reverse complement strand
TTACGCTGCCTCACACCCCCCCCCCCGCCGCAGTGCCGCCGGCCCCTCCTACCAAACGACGGACGGGGCGGGGGCGTTGTTTCTCTCCCCCCCCCCCGGGGCCGTTTATCCTGCGGCTGCTTCTCGAACGGCTACCGGGCGCCCCAGGCCTTGTCGGTGGCGACGACCTCGCGGCCGAGCGGCATGAGGGAGATCGGGATCATCTTGAGGTTCGCCCAGCCGAACGGGATGCCGATGATCGACAGGAACAGCGGGATGCTGGTCACCAGGTGCGCGATCGCCAGCCACCAGCCCGCGAAGATCAGCCAGATGACGTTCCCGACGCAGGACGCCGCCCCGGCCCCCGGCTTCTCCACGGTCGTCCGCCCGAACGGCCACAGTATGAAGCCGGCAATTCGGAAGGACGCGACGCCGAACGGGATGGTCACGATCAGCACGCAGCAGATAATTCCGGCGACGGTATAGGCAATGGCCATCCAGATACCGCAGAAGATCAGCCAAATGACATTGAGGACGAACTCGATCACCTTCATGGCCGACACCTTCTCACGGCTGCTGCTCGGGGTTCCACGATTCAGCCATGCCCGCGCCCGGGCGCGTCTACGCCCTTAGGGGACGTTCCTCGGGGTTTGTTCCGGGGTCGGCGCGGGCGGACGTGCAGGGGCCGCACCCTGCGGAGGGTGCGGCGCCGGTGCGGCGGCTCGGATCAGGCCGGTGGCGTGCCGTCGGGCCAGACGCAGGGGGAGCTGACGGTCAGCTTGAGAAGGCGGCTCGAATCCGTGGCGCCGTCCAGGACGGCGAGGAAGTTGTCCTTGGGGTTCTTCAGCTTCACCCAGCCGGGATGGAAGTCGGGCGGGTCCTCGACCGGCTGAAAGCCTTGTCCCGTCAGGTAGACGCGGAAGGCGTCCGCGACCTCCGTCCTGCCGGACAGGGGGAGGTCCTCGAAGTCGTATCCCCGATGGGTCTGCGTCCTGCCGTGCGGGCCGATGTCGTTGGCGTCGCATTCCATGTCGAAGAAATCGCCCGAGCTCGCCGTCGGCTTGACCGGCAGCTTGGCCAGGGTGTCGGCGAGGTAGGTGTCGATCTGCTTCTTGGCCTGGTTCAGGGTGATCGTGGGCTTCGACCGCTCGTTCAAGGTCTGCACGCCGCAGCCGTTCAGGGCCAGTACGGTGACCGCGAGTGCAGCGGCGGCGGTGACCCGCTTGATCAGTGGGGCGTGCTCGGTGGTGCTCATGAGGCCCGCTTTCCGGCGATGATCTCCCCCATGGAGGTCAGGGTGGGCGAATTCTCGTTCCAGTAGTCCGAGTGCCCCGCCTTGGGGTCGGTGGGCAGGATCTGCGCGCCGAACTGGGGGACGGTGGTCTGTCGGCCGTGGATCAGGTGGTGGTCACCGTCGCCGAGGCCCCACGAGCTGGCGACGTTGTCGACGATGTTGTCCGTCATCCCGCCGGGGTCGGTGGCGGCGGCCCAGCCGATCGCGTCGGCCGGGCTCTGCGCCACGTACACGCGGGACGGGTCGATGTTCAGGTCCTTGGCGTTCTCGACGCCGCAGCCGGGGCTGGCGATGAGGACGACGTTGTCGACCGGAAGGCCCTTGTCCCGCATCGTGTAGCCCACGGTCGTCGTGCCGTAGCTGTGGGCGAGGACGGTGTTGTTCGACAGCTTCCCTTCGTGCGTGGCGTGCAGCCCGGTCTCGAAGGCGTGCAGCTTGTCCTCCGCGTTCTTCGCGTACTTGTCGTCCGCGGCCTCGGGGATGATCGTCTGCGGAGCGTCGTAGCCGACCCAGGTGATCGACGAGGTGGTCTTCGAGTTCTTGTTGGCGGTGTTGGCCGACTGGACCATCAGGTCGGAGCGGTTGATGTCGCTGCCGATGCTGCCGAGCCGGGCGCCGGTGCCGGGCACGTACGTCGACACGTTGTCGGCGGTGTCGGGGTTGTTGGCCGCGATGATCGCGTGGCCCTTGCCGTTGGTGTCGAAGCCCAGCAGGAAGGTGGGCGGGTGTTCGGCGTTGACCGGGGTGTTCAGCCGGTTCTCGATGGCCGTCACGCCCTTCAGCTTGTCTTCGAGGTCGTCGCGCTTCTGCTTCCACGCCGTGTAGTCGGGGTTCTGGACGGGCCCGCCGTTGGTCTCGGCGACGGACAGGTAGTGCTTCGGCTCCGGGCCGAGGCCGTCGAGCTGGTGTTGGAGGTCCTGCCTGCCGCGCTGGAGGTTGATCCGGTTGGCCTGGTCCCGGGCGAGCGCGGGGACGCCGTCGAGGGCGCCGACCTGGTCGGGGTGGTTGAGGATCATCCGGTGCTGCTGCTCGTCGGTCAGTCCGTTCCACCAGCCCTTGACGCTGTTCGGGTCGGTGCCGGCGGCGGGGACCTGTTCGAGCGCGTTCGCGGCGGCCAGGTCGGTCTTCGCCGTGGCGGCGTCGAGTCCGGTGCCGTCGCTCGCGTTGCCGGCCAGGTGGGCGAGCCGGGCGCTGATCGTCTGGTCCGCGTGGTCGGCCTCGGCGAGCGCGGCCGTGATCCGGCTGCTGATCTGCCGGGCCTGCGACTCGGCGTCGGTGCCGGCGAAGGTGGCGGAGCCGGGGTCGTTGTCCCAGGTGATCCCGCCGTCGGCGGCGACGGTCAGCTTGTGGGTCCTGGCGTCGTCGAGGGCGTTGATCAGGTGCGCCTGGGCGGCGGCGAAGCCCTCGGCCGCGTCGTACAGGGCCCTGCCGACGAGGCCGATCTCCTGTTGGGCGGCTTGGAGTTCGTTCTCCAGGAGCTGGATCCGGGCCTGGGCGTGACCGGCGGCGTTCCCGGTCCACTGCGAGTGGTTCAGCCGGTCGACGACCTCGTGCTGCCAGTTCTCGACGTGCTGGCCGAAGGCGGTGGCCAGGGTGTCGAAGGCGGTCTTCGCGGTGGTGAGGTTGATGAGGTCGGCGTCGTGGAGGGTCTTGATGTCCATCGCTTACGCGGCCGCCTTCGCGTCGGCGGGCTTCACGGGGCCAGGGACGAAGGTCGTGTTGAAGGGGTCCGGTTCGTCGGGGACCGGTGCGGCCGGGTTCCGCATGCTCCCGTGGATGTCCTTCTCGACCTGGCGGTAGTAGGCGGCGGACGTGGCGAGCTTGGTGCCGACGTCGCCCATGTCGCCGCCGAGCTTGTCCAGCAGCGTCTTCCAGTTCGTGCCGCAGTTCTGGATGGCGGCGGCGGTGAGCCAGCCCTTCAGGCCTCCGGCGGCCTGGTTGCACGGGTCGGTGATCTTCGCGGTCTCGCCCGGTATGAGTCCGCCGATGTGCTGAGCGCTCTGTCCGCAGCCGTCCAGTTCGGCTGGGTTGACCTTGAACTCCAAGGCCAGATCAGGATCTGCCATGTCTTTCCCCCCGTTGATGAGCCCCGGACCGGCGTGCCGCCCGGGTCCGTGTCGACAAACTGCTGACGGATGCTAACGGATCGATCTTCGGCGGCGGGGAGGGCAGGGGCCGGGCGACCTGCCCCGGCGCGGCCGGGGGCTGTGACTCGGGATACCCTGCGGGGGTAACTGGTGGCGGGATCGGTCGGGAGGTGGACGATGGCGGAGCCGCGTCCGGCCGTCCCCCGGGCCCTGCGCCTGCTGCTCCTCGCGGCGCTCCTGCTCGGCATCGTGGCGATGCACACGCTCGGCCATCCGACCGCCGGCGGGCACGGGGCGGAGCACGGGGCAGACCACGGGCCGGCGCGGCACGCCGTGAGCGCCGGTCACCCGGCGGGCGCCGAGGAGACGGTGCACACCGCAGCGGCCGACGGCATGGATCCGATGACGGTGTGTCTGGCCGTCCTCGCCGGCTGGACGTTGCTGCTCCTCATCGCCGGCCCCCTGCTGCGGTACAGCGGTGACGTCGCCGCCGAGGTGAGGGCCCGGCTGCTGCGGGCCGTTCGCGCGCTGCCGCCGCCCGGAGGCGGGCGGATCCTCCTCGCCCGGTTGTCGGTGCTGCGTCAGTAGGCGTGTTCCGGCCGCCCCGTGTCCGCGCCCCGGCGCGGGCGGGACGGCCGTCGCGACGTCCTGCTCACCCACACCCACCGCACGAGGTGCACTCCGTCATGCGCACACCCACCCGTCGTACCGTGCTCGGCGCGGCGCTCGCCGCCGCCGGCACCGGTCTGCTCGCCGCCTGTTCCGCCGATCCGATGAAGGGCATGGACCATGGGGGCGCCGCCCCCACCACCCCGGGCGGCTTCGTCGCCCCCGGAGGCCCCGAGGTCGCCGCCGCCGATGCTCGGCGAGGGCCCGGGCCGGAGCGCAAGGTCGCGCTCACCGCCACCGAGACGACGCTCGACCTGGGCGGCCGCACCGTCCGCAGCTGGGCGTACGGCGACCGCCTGCCCGGCCAGGAGGTGCGCGCCACGGTCGGCGAGACGCTCGCCGTCAGTCTCGCCAACCACCTGCCGCAGCCCACCTCGTTGCACTGGCACGGCCTCGCGCTGCGCAACGACATGGACGGCGTGCCCGGGCTCACCCAGGACGCGGTGCGGGCGGGCGCCGGCTTCGAGTACCGCTTCGCGCTCGCCCACCCGGGGACGTACTGGTTCCACCCGCACTCCGGTGTCCAGCAGGACCGCGGCCTGTACGCGCCGCTGATCGTCGAGGACCCGAGGGAGCCGCTGCGCTACGACAAGGAGTGGGTCGTCGTCCTGGACGACTGGGTGGACGGGGTCGACGGCAGCACCCCGGACGCCGTGCTCGCCGAACTCGCCCGGGGCATGGGCGCGATGGACCATGCGGGGATGGACCACTCGGCGACGGGCGGCCACGACATGGCGGCCATGGGCGGCACTCCAGCCGGCACCCCGAGCGCCGCCCCGCCCACCGCCGCCGGCCCGTCCCGGATGCTGATGGGCGCCCGCAGCGCGCTGCTCGGCGGCGACGCGGGCGACGTCGGCTACCCGTTCCACCTGGTCAACGGCCGGCTCGCCACCGCGCCCGAGACCTTCACCGCCAAGCCCGGCGACCGGGTCCGGATCCGGCTGATCAACGCGGGCGGCGACACCGCCTACCGGGTCGCGCTGGGCGGCCACGAGCTGACCGTCACCCACACCGACGGCTTCCCGGTCGAGCCGGCCACCACCCAGGCGTTGCTGCTCGGCATGGGCGAGCGCTACGACGTGCTGGTGACCGTCCAGGACGGAGTGTTCCCGCTGACCGCGCTCGCCGAGGGCAAGAACGCCGCCGCACTCGCCCTGCTGCGCACCGGCGGCGGCGCCGCGCCGGACGCCTCGGTGCGCCCGGCGGAGCTGGACGGCAGGCTGCTCGGCGCGGCACAGCTCAAGGCCGACCCGAGCGTGCGACTGCCCGCCAGGGCGCCGGACCGGACGGTGCGGCTGGAGCTCACCGGCGGCATGGCGAAGGCCGACTGGGCGTTCAACGGCCGCCGGTACGACCCGGCGCAGCGCTACCCGGTGGCGGCGGGGGAGCGGGTCCGGCTGGAGTTCCGCAACACCACGAGCATGTGGCACCCCGTCCACCTGCACGGCCACACCTTCGCGCTGCCCGGTGACGGGCCCCGCAAGGACACCGCGATCGTGCTGCCGGGCGCGACGCTCGCCGTCGACTTCGACGCCGACAATCCGGGCCTGTGGATGGTGCACTGCCACAACGTCTACCACGCGGAGACGGGCATGATGACCGTCCTCGGCTACCGGGCCTGACCTTCGCGGCACGCGGCGTCGGGGCGGGGGAGCTGCCCTGTCCCGGCGCCGCGCGGCCGGCCCGTCGGCGCCCGGCCGCGGGCGTGCCGCCACCGGGCGCACCACCCGCCGCGACCTGCGGAGCAATGACGTTTTCTTAACGCGGGGCGATGACGCGTCCTTAACGCCGGTCGCATAGCCTGTCGCACTGCCGTCGCCCGACGGCGCTTTTACGGGGTCTTTAACAAGAGGTGCAAGGTGGTTTCGTCGGGTTCGACGGAGGCGGCGACGGCGGAACCGTCGTCGGCGCGAATACGGTTGCGCGGCTGGCTGCTGGAGGGCGTGTCGGCGGACAAGCCGGCCACCGGGGAGGCCGGCCAGGATGGTTCGCAGGGCGGCGCGCAGGCGGGGGACTCCGGCGCGCACAAGGGCCAGCGCTGGTGGCGGGTGATGTGTCTGACCGGCCTGGACTACTTCTCCACGCTCGGCTACCAGCCGGGCATCGCCGCGCTGGCCGCGGGCGTGCTGTCGCCGATCGCGACGATCGTGCTGGTGATCGTCACCCTGCTGGGCGCGCTGCCGGTCTACCGGCGGGTCGCGCAGGAGAGCCCGCGCGGTGAGGGCTCGATCGCGATGCTGGAGCGGCTGTTGTCGTTCTGGAAGGGCAAGCTGTTCGTCCTGGCGCTGCTCGGCTTCGCGGCGACGGACTTCCTCATCACGATCACCCTGTCGGCCGCCGACGCGAGCGCGCACCTGGTGGAGAACCCGCACCTGACCAGCGTCCTCGGCGGCAAGCAGGTGCTGATCACGCTGATCCTGGTCGCGCTGCTCGGCGCGGTGTTCCTGAAGGGCTTCAGCGAGGCGATCGGCCTGGCGGTGGCCCTGGTCGCGGTCTACCTGGTGCTGAACGTGGTCGTGGTGGCCGTCGGCATCTGGAAGATCATCGAGGCGCCGCACGTGGTCACGGACTGGACCAGTGCGCTGACCGCCCAGCACGGCAACCCGGTGATCATGGTGGGCGTGGCGCTGGTGGTCTTCCCGAAGCTGGCGCTCGGCCTGTCCGGCTTCGAGACCGGCGTCGCCGTGATGCCGCACATCGAGGGCGACCCGGACGACACCGAGGAGAAGCCCACCGGCCGGATCCGCGGCACCCGCAAGCTGCTCACCACGGCCGCCGTGATCATGAGCTGCTTCCTGATCACCACCAGCTTCATCACCACCCTGCTGATCCCGGCCGACCAGTTCAAGCCCGGCGGCGACGCGAACGGCCGCGCCCTCGCCTACCTGGCCCACGAGTACCTGGGCGGCACCTTCGGCAGCGTCTACGACCTGTCCACCATCGCCATCCTCTGGTTCGCCGGCGCCTCCGCCATGGCGGGCATGCTCAACCTGCTGCCGCGCTACCTGCCCCGCTACGGCATGGCCCCGCACTGGGCCCGCGCGGTGCGGCCGATGGTGATCGTGCTGACCCTGATCGGCTTCCTGGTCACCTGGCTGTTCGACGCCAACGTGGACGCCCAGGGCGGCGCGTACGCGACCGGCGTGCTGGTGCTGATCAGTTCGGCGGCCATCGCCGTCACCATCGCCGCGTACAAGGCGAAGCAGCGGGGCTGGACCACCGCCTTCGCGATCATCGCGGCGATCTTCCTGTACACCACCGTGCTGAACTGCCTGGAGCGGCCGGACGGTCTGAAGATCGGTGCCTGCTTCATCGCCGGCATCATCCTGGTCTCGCTGCTCTCCCGGCTGCGCCGCGCCTTCGAGCTGCGCGTCACCGATGTGGTGCTGGACGACGTGGCGGAGCGTTTCGTCAGGGACTACGCGCACCGCCCGCTGCGGCTGATCGCCAACGAGCCGACCCACCGCGACGTCGCCGAGTACCGCGACAAGATCCGCCAGATCCGCGCCGACAACGACATCCCCGGTGAGGACGACCTGGTCTTCGTCGAGGTGACCGTCCGGGACGCCTCCGACTTCGAGACCGAGCTGACCGTGCGCGGCGAGGTGCTGCACGGCCGCTACCGGGTGCTGACGCTGGAGAGCTCCAGCATCCCGAACGCGATCGCCGCGCTGGCCCTCACCATCCGGGACCGCACCGGGCAGCAGCCGCACCTCTACTTCGAGTGGACCGAGGGCAACCCCTTCGCCCAGTTCCTGCGGTTCTTCCTGTTCGGCCAGGGCGAGGTGGCCCCGGTCACCCGCGAGGTGCTGCGCGAGGCCGAACCCGACCGCAGCCGCCGCCCGCGCGTCCACGTCGGCTGACGCTCCGCCGCACAACGTCCTGCGGCGCGGGGGCCCGGCGCCCGGCGGCGCTCGCCCGCGCGCTC
>NZ_JBHWIO010000069.1:19656-28587 GCF_042732075.1 Kitasatospora sp. NPDC059812 | reverse complement strand
GCGCGCCCCCGCCGCCCGAGCCGGCGCCCCGCCCCCCCGCCCCCCCCGCCGGCCCCCCCCGGCGGCCGCGCCGCGCGCGGGCCCCCCGACTGCTGTGCGGGAGCCGGGTTCAGGACGGCAGGCGCAGCACCGTGCCCGGCTGGATGAGGTCCGGGTCGTCGCCGATGGCGGCGCGGTTGAGCGCGTAGAGGGCGGGCCAGCCGCCGGGCACGCGCAGGGTTTCGGCGAGGTCGCCCAGGGTGTCGCCCTCGCGGACCGTCCACCCGCCGTCGCCGGCCTCGGCTCCGGCACTGTCGCTGTCAGCGGCGGGTGCGGGTGCGGGTGCGGGCGGCGGGGGAAGGGCGGCGCCCCGCTCGCGGTCGTGGTCGCGGGTGGCGCGGGCGCCGCAGGCGGGCCAGGGGGCGAGGCCGCGCCGCCCGGCGAGGTGCTGGGCCACCGCGATCTGTTCCTCGCGGCTGGCGAGGTCGGCGCGCGGGGCGTAGGCGAGGCCGCCGTTGTCGCGCCAGGTGGGGGTGTCGAACTGGAGGCCGCCGAAGTAGCCGTTGCCGGTGTTGACGTGCCAGTCGCCGCTGCTCTCGCAGGCCGCCACGCTCTCCCAGTCGTACCTCCCTCCGTCGTACCCCCGGCCGGGGTCGGTGCCCGGGCCGCGGCCCGGGGGAGCGGCCTGGGCCGCGGGAGCGGTGAGGGCCACGGCGAGCGCGCACAGGGCGGCGGGGACGAGGCGGCGAAGACGAACGGTGGGAGGCATCGGCGGCTCTCAACTTCGGGAACAGGGCGCGCACCACCCGGAGGTGGCGCACACCCACCGACGCACGCCGGGTGGGGTGCGCCGCCGCCGACACGTCCGGCAAGTCACCCGCTCGGCCGCCCCGGACCACCCCGACGGCCCGCGGCCATCCGGCCCCGCCCGCCGTCCCGGAACCGTAAGGACCGGCGGCGCCGCGCGGACCCTAGAGTGGCCGGGACGCCTCCCCGAGGAAGGGTACGAACGATGACGATCGATCAGGGAACCGGTGCTCCGAGCGCCGAACTGGGCGTGATCGGCGGCTCAGGGCTCTACGCGCTGCTCGACGACGTGACCGAACTGCGCGTCGACACGCCGTACGGGCCGCCCAGCGACGCGCTGTTCCTGGGCGAGGTGGCCGGCCGCCGGGTCGCCTTCCTCCCCCGGCACGGGCGAGGCCACGGCCTGCCGCCGCACCGGATCAACTACCGGGCCAACCTGTGGGCGCTGCACTCCCTGGGCGTGCGCCAGGTGCTCGGGCCGTGCGCCGTCGGCGGGCTGCGCCCGGAGTACGGGCCCGGCACGCTGCTGGTGCCCGACCAGTTCGTCGACCGCACCTCCGGCCGGGTGCAGACCTACTACGACGGCCTGCCGCTGCCCGGCGGGGCGGTGCCCGAGGTGGTGCACGTCTCGATGGCCGACCCGTACTGCCCGGACGGGCAGCGCGCCGCCCTGGACGCCGCCCGGGGCGCGGCCTGGGAGCCGGTGGACGGCGGCACCCTGGTGGTGATCGAGGGCCCGCGCTTCTCCACCCGCGCCGAGTCCCGCTGGTTCACCGCGAACGGCTGGTCCGTGGTGGGCATGACCGGCCACCCGGAGGCCGTCCTCGCCCGCGAACTCGGCCTCTGCTACACCTCGTTGGCGCTGGTCACCGACCTCGACGCGGGCGTGGAGAGCGGCGAGGGCGTCACCCACGCCGAGGTGCTGGAGGTCTTCGCCGGAAACGTCGACCGGCTGCGCACGGTGCTGTTCAAGGCGCTGGAGAGCCTGCCCGCCGCCCGGGACTGCGTCTGCTCGCACGCCCTGGACGGGCTCACGACGGGTCTGCCGGGCGTCTGACCCGCGGGCGCCGCCGCCACCACCGGACGAGTGCGAACAGCAGCACCGGCCCGGCGGTGGCGGCCAGCACCAGCAGCCAGTTGCGCAGGTACGGCAGCGGCAGCAGGGAGGAGTTGCCGTGGTTCTCGCCGTCCCGCAGCACCGCCGGCAGCCCGATCGCGCTCACCGCCGCCGCGACGACCAGCCAGCCGCGCAACGCCCAGTCGCGCGCCAGCCGCGCGCCGACCAGGCAGACCAGCGGCACCCACAGCCCGTCGTGCAGCAGCACCCCGCCCACCGCCCAGACCGCTACGTCGAGCGGGTCGGTGATGTAGGAGTCGGTGAGCAGGCCCGACAGGCCGAAGCCGATCAGGGCGAGCCCGCCGAGCAGCAGCACCGCGCGCAGCCACCGGGGCATCAGATCACCTCCAGGCGCGCGACCCACTTGGTCTGCAGGACCCCTGGCCGGTTGGGCGCGATGATCCGCGCCGGGAAGCCGTGGTCCGCCGTCAGCACCTCGCCGTTGATCCGCAGGGCGAGCAGGGTGAGCGGGTCGACGGCGTACTCGGCGGGCATCCGCATCTCGCGGTACGGGCCGTCCGCCTCCAGCGAGGTGATCAGCAGGCCCGAGCCGGCCGGGGCGCCCGCCCGGACCAGCAGATCGGCCACCCGCACCCCGGTCCAGCGCGCCGAGAAGCTCCACCCCTCCACACAGGCGATCGGCAAGTGCACGTCGTACTGCGGAAGTTGGTTCAGCTCGGCGAGGGAGAGCCGGTACGGCTGCGGGCCGTCCACCCGGAGCCGCCAGTCGGCCGGCACGGTGACCGTCCCGGCCTGCGCGGCGGTCCGGTTGACCGGCAGCCCCTGCGGGCCCAGGTCGGGGCGGCGCGGGGCCAGCAGGACCAGCCCGCGCAGGAAGGGGACGGTCTGCCCGGCCGTGGTGAGCGTGACCGCACCCACCGCGGCCGTCACGGCGGCGAGGAACGCCCGCCGCTGCGGCAGCCCGGCCGCCGGGCGGCGCCAGTGCCGCGCGATCAGCGGGCCCTTGGCCGCGAGGTGGACGAACAGGCCGCCGGTGGCCAGCCAGGCCAGCCAGAAGTGCGTCTGGCGGAACGGGAACGGCCACGGATACCACTGCAGGGTGTCGAACAGCCCGGTGAACAGCTCCAGCAGCATCGCCGCGACCAGCACGAAGATCCCCAGCCGCTCCAGCGCGTGCGCCACGCCGCGCACCGGCGGCCACGCGAACAGCTGCGGGTAGACCGTCCACAGCTTCGCCCCCAGCAACGGAACGGCCGCCAGGCCGCTGATCACGTGCAGCCCCTGGGTCACCCGGTAGCCGTTCACCGGGCGGCTCAGCAGATACGGCGTCAGCCAGCCGGGCGGGTCCTGGAGGGCGTGGCTGACCAGCCCGGTCAGAAAGCACACCAGCAGCGCGGCGCCCAGCCAGCGGCCGAGCACCACGGCGGTGCGCGGCTCGTGCAGCGCCGAGCGGAATCGCGGAAGGAGGTTCGGAGTCACCCGTCCATGGAACCGCCGGGCCCCGGTTTCGCGGCGGCACGACGTGCTTACGGAATCCGAACGGCGCCACGCCGCTGCGGTCGCGCGCCGCCGCCCGGTGGCAGGGTGGGCGCGTGCCCACCCGCCCCCTGCGCATCCGCCTCCGGCCCGCCCGCGTGCCGCCCACCCGCCTCCGGCCCGCCCGCGTGCTGCCCTGTCTGCTCGCGCTGGCCGCCCTGACCGCTGCGCTCGCCCTCACCGTCACCGGCGGCGGCACGCTCGGCCACCGCGCGCCGCTGTACGCCTGGTACGCCGTCGACGCCGCCCTGTACGCGCTCGCCCTGCTGGCGCTGCGCCGGGTGGGCGGCCGTCAGGTCGTGCCCCTGGTCCTGGCCGGGAGCGTCGCCGTCGCCGCCGTCGGCCTGCTCGCCCCGCCGCGCACCAGCGACGACGCCTACCGCTACGTCTGGGACGGCCGCGTCCAGGCCGCCGGCACCTCCCCGTACGCGCACACCCCGGACGACCCGGCGCTCGCCCGGCTGCGCACCCCCGACCTGTGGCCGACCGGCGGCGCCTGCGACGGCTGGGACGAGCGGCGCACCGCCGCCGGCGACTGCACCCGCATCAACCGGCCCGCCGTGCACACCATCTACCCGCCGGTCGCGGAGGCCTGGTTCCTCGCCCTGCACCCCTTCGGGGGAGGGGTGCGCGGGATGCAGGCCGCCGGCGCCCTGCTCGCGGTGGCGACCACGGGGGCGCTGCTCGTGATCGGGCGGGGCGGCCGGCGGGCCGCGCTGTGGGGGTGGTGCCCCGGCGTGACGGTGTGGTCGGCCAACGACGCGCACGTGGACACCCTCGGGGCGCTGCTGCTGGTCGTGGGCCTCGGGTACGCGGCCCGGCGGAAGGCGACGTGGGCCGGCGCGCTGCTCGGCGCGGCCGTGGCGGTCAAGCTGATCCCCGCACTGGCCCTGCCGGGCGCGCTGGCCCGCCGACGCCCGCGCGAGAACGCCCTGCTGCTGGGCGCCTCGCTCGGCGCGTTCGCCCTGGCCTACCTGCCCTACCTCGCCGCCTCCGGCACCGGCGTGCTCGGCTACCTGCCCGGCTACCTGAAGGAGGAGGGGTACGAGCAGGGGCACCTCGACCGCTTCGGCCTGCTCGCCCTCCTCCTGCCGGACGCCCTGCTGCCGTGGGCCGCCGGGGCGGTCCTGGCCGCCGTCGCCCTGTGGGTGCTCCGGCGCGGCGACCCCGCCCGCCCCTGGGACGGCGCCCTGTTCGTCACCGGTACGGCCCTGCTCCTCGCCGCGCCCGCCTACCCCTGGTACGGCCTGCTGGTGGTGGCCCTGGTCGGCCTCACCGGCCGCGGGGAGTGGCTCGCCGTCCCCGCCGCCGGGCAGTACCTCTATCTGACGGGCGGGGTCGAGGCCCAACAGGCCGCCTACGGCGCCGCGTTGGCGTGCGTCGCGGTCGGCACCCTGGTGCGCGGGAGAGCGACCGCCGTCCTCAGCGGGGCTCCAGCCCCTGCAGCATCTCCGGCAGGTCCCGGCTGTGCAGCACCCCGAGGGACTTCGTCGCACGGGTGAGGGCGACGTAGAGGTCGTTCACGCCGTGGGCGTGCGCCGCGAGGATCTCGGTGGGCTCCACGACCAGGACGGCGTCGAACTCAAGCCCCTTGGACTGGGCGGCCGTCAGCAGGACGGCCGGCGAATCCAGCGACGCCGGACCGTCGTTGATGCAGACGCCTGCCAACTCGGCGATCCCGTCGAGCAGTTCGGTCGGGGCGTCAGGCGCGTGGATGACCGCCAGCCGGCCGCCGTCCAGCGCCGCGAGCTCCCGTTCGACGGCGCCGCGCAGCGCCGCCGCCCGGCCGTCCGCGGGGATCCGCAGGCTCCACGGGCGGGTTCCGCCGCTGCGCACCGCGGTGGGGGCGGCGAGCGAGGGGTCGAGCGCCCGCAGGACGCCCTCGGTGACCTGCATGATCTCGGCCGGGGTGCGGTAGTTGATGGTGAGTTCCACCGTGCGCCAGCGTCCCGCCGTGTACGTGTCGAGGGCCTGGCCCCAGGAGCTCAGCCCGGCCGGCGCGCCGGTCTGCGCCAGGTCGCCGACGATCGTCATGGAACGGCCGGGGCAGCGGCGGGCCAGCATCCGCCAGGCCATCGGGGACAGTTCCTGGGCCTCGTCCACGATCACGTGACCGTAGCCCCAGGTCCGGTCCTCGGCCGCGCGCTCGGCCAGCGGCCGGAGCGACTCCTCGCCGCGGTACTGGCGGGCCAGCATCTTCGCGTCCATCTCGACCAGGCCCACGCCGAAGTCGTCGAGGACGATCTTCGCGAACTCCAGCTCCGCCGCCTCGGCGGCGGCCTCGGCCCGGCGGGCGACGGCGGCGCCCGGAAGCGGGCCGAGCAGTTCGGCGGCCTCGTCGAGCAGCGGCACGTCGTCGGCGGTCCAGGTGGTCCGGGTGGTCGCGGCGGTCACGGGCTCCTCGGCGGCCTCCTCGGCCTCCTCGGCGCCGGACTCCCGCTCCGGGACCGGCAGTTCGCGCAGCAGTGCGGCGCGTTCGGCCTCGGTGAAGTCCGGCATCGCGCTCGCCAGCAGCTCCGGGGAGCCGAACAGGCTCGTGAGCACCTGCTCCGGGTTCAGCAGCGGCCACAGCTTCTGGGCCACGGCCTGGAACTCGGGCTCGTCGACGAGCGCGTCGGCGAGGTCCGCCACGGCGTCCAGGTCCATCTTCCCGCCCTGGTCCCGGGCGATCCGCAGGGCCAGCTCCGAGGAGAGCCGCTCCACCAGGTCGGCCCGGGCCGCGTTGTGCGGCCTGCCGCTCCGGTGCGCGGCGGCATGGGCCCGCTCGCAGAGCGCCCGGCCGATCCGGAGCTCCTGGTGGTAGGGCGAGGTCTTGCCCACGGTGATGGTCCACGACTCCTCCGGCAGCTGCCGCAGGCCCTCCAGCGCGGCGGCGAGGACCTGGGCCATCCGGGCGTCGCCCTTGACGGCGGCCGCCTCGGGCGTCTCGGCGCCGGTCCCCGTCACCCCCGGGTAGAGCGTGCCGATGCTGCTCAGCACGACCTCGCTCTCGCCGAGCGCGGGAAGCACCTGGTCGATGTAGCGCAGGAACGTCGTGTTCGGCCCGATGACCAGCACACCGTGCTTGGCCAGCCGGTCGCGGTGGGTGTAGAGCAGGTACGCGGCGCGGTGCAGGGCGACGACGGTCTTGCCGGTGCCCGGGCCGCCCTGCACGACCAGGACGCCGCCGAGCGCGTCGCGGATGACGCGGTCCTGCTCGGCCTGGATGGTGGAGACGATGTCGCCCATCCGCCCCGTCCGGGCCGCCGTCAGCGAGGCGAGCAGGGCGCCCTCCCCGCTGAGCTCGGCGTCGCTGCGGCCCGCGTGGGCGCCCACGCCGAAGGCGTCGTCGTCGAAGTCGACGACGGTTCGGCCCTTGGTCCGCAGGTGCCGTCGCGCCACCACGCCGCCCGGTGCGGCGGGCGTCGCCCGGTAGAACGGCTCCGCGGCCGCCGCCCGCCAGTCGGTGAGCAGCGGCTCGTGGTCGTCGTCCGACAGGGCGATCCGGCCGATGTACTGCCGCTCGCCGTCGGCGTCGTCGATCCGGCCGAAGCACAGCCCGTACTCGGCGGCGTGCAGCGCCGCCAGCCGGCGGGTGTGGTGGATCTCCATGGTGTCGCGCTCCAGGAGGGCCTGGATCGTCCCGCCCTTCTCCTGGAGGTGGACCTGGCGCAGCCGGGCGGCCGCGAGTGCGCGCTGCGCTTCGAGGCGCTCGTACAGCCTGCCGACGTACGCGTTCTCCGCCCGCAGTTCGCCGGACCGCCAGTCGTCGGCGGGCGAATTCGGTTCGGACGAGGAGGACGAGGAGGACGAGGAGAACGAAGAGGACTCGGATGAGGAGGATGGGGAGGACGAGATGGGGGACAAACCTGGCTCCAGGTGCTTTGAGCTTTTCGATTCCTCGGGCGGTCGGCCGGGAAATCGGGGGTGGCGGCGGGTGGAATTATCCGGCACGCCTCAGCGGCCGGCCGCGTCGAGCAGCAGTTGTGCGGCCAGCGCCGCGCCGTCGGTGCGGATCATGGTGGCCACGGCGGTCGCCCACACCCGGGTCTCGGGGGCGAGGGCCGTCCTGAGCGCGGCCGACAGGGACTCGGTGGTCGGGGTCGGCCCGTCGAGTGCCACGCCGATGCCCAGCTCGGCCACCCGGCTGGCCCAGTACGGCTGGTCCGCGGTCTGCGGGACCACGACCTGGGGCGCGCCGGCCCGGGTGGCCGTCGTCGTGGTGCCCGCCCCGCCGTGGTGCACGACGGCGGCCACCCGGCCGAACAGCGCCTGCTGGTTGACCTCGCCGACGACGAAGCAGTCGCCCCGGTCGTCGATCGGGGCCCGGACACGCCCCGGGCCGGCCCAGCCGTGGGCCACGACCACGCGACGGCCCTGCGCGCGGACCGCCTCGACGGCCACCTGGGCGGCGTCCTGGGAGGCGAGCATCGGCATGCTGCCGAAGCCCACGTACACCGGCGGTGCGCCGGCGGCCAGGAAGGCCTCCAACCCGGCCGGCAGCGGGCGTCGGTCCGGCAGGATCCACGCGCCGGTCTGCACGACGTCCAGGTCCGCCGGTTCCTGCCACGGGTCCAGGACCGGGTCGGTCGCCAGCCACGGCCGGTCGCCGATGACGTAGTCGCGGACGTCGTCCACCGGCGGCAGGCCGATCGACGCCCGGTTGGTGTTGAGCGCCGCGCCGAACAGCGCGTTGATGCTCTCGGCGTCCAGGCCCCACAGCACCCGGTTGTCGGTCACCTCCGGCGGGAACGGCCGGCCCGGGTACGCCAGCGGCGGGCGGCCCGGCGAGGGCAGGGTGAGCTGCTGGAAGGTCACCGACACGGAGCGGATGCCCAGCTTCTCGGCCACCGACAGCGCGCCCGCCGCAGCCGGCAGCATGCCGGTGGCCACCAGCACGTCGCAGCCCTCGGCCGCCGCCGTGACCGCCTCCAACTGCCCGGCGATCACCGCGGCCGCACGCTCCGGCAGGGACGACGACGACGGCGGCGCCGCTGTCGTCAGCGCCCGCGCCGACGGGCCGACCGGCACCAGCGGCACGTCGATGTGGGCCAACCGCTGCGCGAAGTCCTCGTCCGGCGGCGCACACACCCGCACCTGCGAGCCGGACTCCCGCAGCCGCGCCGCGAGCCCCACCAGCGGTTCGACATCCCCGCGGGACCCGTACGTCGACAACAGCACACGCATTTTCGCGACCCCAAATTTCCGCGGATTCCGGTTCAGGTCGACGATTGTGCGGCACGACCGGGGCCTTGCCGCAAGGCCCCCCGTACGCTATAAGTTAGAAGTGGCCGGGAGTGGTTTTTCCTCCTGTGCCTTTTTTCTCGTCCGCTGCGGGTGGACTTCTTTTCTGCTGGTGAAACGGTGTGTGCGGCGCGTGCTGCCTGTGCTACGTGTGCGGAGTGTTCAGCCCGGAATGGCGACGTGACGACCTGACGACGCGGTGACCTGACGACGCGGACGGGGGCCCCCCCGCGTTGCGGGGGGGGCCCCCCCGGGGGGGGGGAGGGCCTGTTGTTGTGGCCCGCGCCGCGGCCGGTGCAGCCCCCGGC
>NZ_JBHWIO010000069.1:13020-19646 GCF_042732075.1 Kitasatospora sp. NPDC059812 | reverse complement strand
AAGAGATTAGGACCGGCGGTAGCGGGCCGGCGACGCGGCCCGCCGCGCGCGCCCCCCCCCCCCCCCCCCCCGCCGGGTGTGGGTCAGGCCTTGATGGTGAGCCAGGCGCCGAGGCCGTTGCAGCCGCGGGCGTCGTAGCTGGTGCTGCGGTAGCCGGCCGGGATCGGCGAGTAGGGGCAGGTCCAGATGCCGTTGCGGACCAGTTCGTGGAACCAGGCGCCGACGCCGCTGCACCCCTGGGGGTTGTAGTTGGTCAGGACGTAGCCGGAGACGATCGGCGAGCCGGAGCAGGTCCACAGGCGGTTCTGGGCGGGCGCCTGGAACCAGGCGCCGTGGTTGTTGCAGCCGCTGGAGTTGAACATGGTGATGACGTAGCCGTCCGGGACGGGCGTTCCGGGGCAGGTCCAGCCGCCCACCGAGGCGGTTGCCGCGGGGGCGGCCGGGGTGGCGGCGGTGGCGGTTCCGGCCGCCGTGCCGGTGAGGGCGGCGGCGAGGAGCGCGACGACGGCCGCCGCTCTTCCCGCGTGGGTCCACAGCTGACGGAGGATTCTGGTCACGGCGCACCGGTCCGATCGGTAGCCCCGGCGGTTGCGGCCGGCCGGGGAGGGGGGAACAACGGGGATGCGTGGCACCGTAGTGGCGCGGTCGGACCTGGGGGAATACGGGATTCGAAAGATCGTCGAACTTGACCGGAAAACGATCTCCCGCCGCTCGGCTGCCCCGCCGCTCGGCCGTGGGGCCCTGCTGGCGGAGATGACGAAAGGCTGACGGACCGGTGCCGGGCCTCGCGCCGGCCGGGCTCGGGCTGGTGCAATCGGGGGCGTGGACAGAACAGGCGAAGAAGGCAGGGGCACCCCGGTGGGGCGGCGGGTGGTGCTCGGGCTGCTCGGGCTCGGGGCCGTCGGGGTGGCGGCGGGGCCGTACCTGCAACGGGCCGAGTCGGGGTTGGCCGAACGGGACCCGAGCGGACTGAGCGGGCTGCTGCCGGGCAACAACGGATTCCGGTACTACTCGGTGGTGTCGTCCGTCCCGGAGCGGAGCGTGGCGGACTACACGCTCAGCGTCGACGGGATGGTGGAGCGGCCCGCGACGTTCCGCCTGCCGGACCTGCGGGCGATGCCGCAGCGGCGGCTCGTGCGGGACGTGCAGTGCGTGACCGGGTGGCGGGTGCCGGACACCCCGTTCGAGGGGGTGCCGCTCGCGCACCTGCTGGACGCCGCGGGCGTGCGGCCGGGGGCCGGGGCCGTCCGGTTCAGCTGCTTCGACGGCGCGTACACCGAGAGCCTGACGCTGGCGCAGGCCCGACGGGACGACGTGCTGGTCGCGCTGCGGATGCAGGACAACCCCATCTCCCACACCCACGGCGGCCCGGTGCGGCTGTACGTCGCGCCGATGTACTTCTACAAGTCCGCCAAGTGGCTCTCCGGGATCACCGTGACCGGCTCGGTGGAGCCGGGCTACTGGGAGCGCAACGGGTACGACGTCGACGCCTGGGTCGGCCGGTCGAACGGACGTGACGATGCGCCCACCGGCTGAACTCCTGCTGCGCTTCACCCGGGCCGAGCGCTGGGTGCACCGGACGACCGCCGCGCTGACCGGCGTCTGCCTGGCCACGGCGGCCTGCCTCTACCTCGCCCCGCTCGCCGAACTGGTCGGCAACCGGTGGCTGGTGGTGACGGTGCACGTGTGGTGCGGCCTCGTGCTGCCCGTGCCGCTGCTGCTCGGGCTCGCCTCGCGGGCGCTGCGCGCGGACGCCGCCCGGCTGAGCCGCTTCACCCCGGCGGACTGGGACTGGCTGCGCGCCGTCCGGCGCCGCACCCCGCACCGGCCGGCGGGCAAGTTCAACGCCGGGCAGAAGCTCTACGCGCAGTGGACGCTCGGCTCGATGCTGGTGATCGTCGGCACCGGGCTGCTGATGTGGCTGCCCCGCCTCGCCCCGCCCTCCTGGCGGACCGGGGCGACCTTCGTCCACGACTGGCTGGCCGCCGCCATCGCCGTCGTGGTGGTCGGACACGTCCGGATGGCCTGGCGGGATCCGCAGGCGCGGCTCGGGATGCGGACCGGGCTGGTGGAGCGCCGATGGGCCGAGCGCGAGCACCCGCAGTGGCGGCCGGTGGGCCGGGAGTAGGCGGCCGGTCGGACGTCTTGTCGCGGCCCGGGGCATGTGGCAGGCTCGGCCGGGACGCCTCGAAGGGTGCCGCCGGGGCACCCCTGACCGTGGGGCCAAGAGGCGGTTGGGCGACAGCCGCACGCGTGGTGCACGACCGGCATCCTGCAAGGCTCCTTGGACCCCGGCGCCAATCTTCCTCCTCGCCGCCCTGTCGATCTCGATCGCGGGCGGCCTTCCGGCCTCCCTGCCGTCCGAGCGGCGCTGCAGCCGCACCGCCGTCCCGGGGATCGCGCCGGGGGCGGTGCGGCCGTGGCCGTCCGGAGCAGCGGTCGTGTGCGCCTCACCGCTTGTGCAGGGCGAGGAAGCGGCGGCCGTGTGAGGTCCAGCGTTCCGCTTCGACCAGCCCGGCGGCGGCGTGGGCCCGCCTGAGGGCGGCGGCCGTGCCGAGCCGGGCCCAGGGGAAGGCCGGCCCGAGTCGGCCGTCCGGGCCCTCGACCTGGACGGTGACCTGCTCGTCCACCTCCACGGGCTCCACCTCGACCAGCAACAGCCCGTCCGGCGCGATGAGTTCGGCGCCCCGCTGGAGCAGGGCGTCCGGGTCGCCGCCGATGCCGAGGTTGCCGTCGGCGAGGAGCGCGGCGCCCCAGCGACCCTCGGCGGGCAGCCGGTCGAAGACCGAGCGGCAGAGCGCCGGGCCGCCCAGTCCGACCGTGCGGGCGACGGCCGCCCTGGTCACATCGACGCCTAGGGCCGGGACGCCGAGGGCGAGCAGCGCGGCGACCAGCCGCCCGGGCCCGCAGCCGAGGTCGAGGACGGGCGCGGAACGGCGGGCGCAGCGCCGGAGCAGGCTGTGGTCGGCGCCGGCCGCCGGGGCGCACCAGCGTTCGATTTCCAGCCGGAGGCGGTGGCCGTCCTCGCGGCGCAGCCAGAGCGGGCCGCGGCCGGTGCGGACGGCTTCGGCGAACGGGTCGTCCACCCAGGCGGTGGTGGTCGTCAACTCGCCACCTCCGGCTTCAGGCCGACCGTCACCAGCTGGGCGGCGAAACGGCTGTCCGGGGCCTCGGCGGCGACGCGGCGGGCATCCTCGACGGTGTCCACATCGGTGAGTGATGGAAGCTGATGGATCGTCAAGTCGGCTGCGGCGAGGCGTTCCAGGAGTGTCGCGCCGGTCCTCGCGGTGGACATCGGCACGCCGTGCAGCAGGCGCGCGGCCAGTTCGGCGGTCGGCCGGGCCACGCCCAGCGCCCAGAAGCCGCCGTCGGCCGCCGGGCCGTACCAGGCGTCCGTGCCCGCCCGCCGTGCGGCCGACAGCGGCTCGGCCAGCGCGGCGGCGCTCAGCTGCGGGGTGTCCATCCCGACCAGCAGCGCCGGGGCGTGCGGGGCCACCCGGGCCGCGTGCGCGAAGGCGGCGGCCAGCCGTTTGTCCAGCCCGCCGCCGGTCTGCGCGACGACCTCCCAGCCGGGCGGAAGCCAGCCGCCCGGTTCGCCGTCCAGGACGAGCACGCGCCGCCCGGCCGGCATCGTGCCCAGGGTGTGCAGGGTGTCGGCGAGGGCGGCCTCGGCCAGGGCGGCGGCCTGTTCGGGGGTGCACGGCGGGGTGAGCCGGGTCTTCACCCGGCCGGGGGCGGGCGACTTGGCGATCACCAGCAGGGTCGGCGGGGGCGCGGCCAGCACGGCCCGCATGTCGCGGACGGCCTGGCGGGTGCCGCGCAGGGTGCCGGTGACCTTGGAGCGGCCCGCGCGCGGCAGGTAGTCGACGGGGGTCTCGGTGATCCGCAGCCCGGCGGCCGAGGCGGCGAGCACCATCTCCAGCGGGTAGCCGGACCGCCGGTCGCCGAGCCCCAGGGCCAGCAGCTGTTCCCGGCGGGCGGCCCGCATCGGGCCGAGGTCGTGCAGCGGCGCGCCGGTGCGGGCGCGCAGCCGTCGGGCCAGGGCGGTGTTGGCCAGGCGGGCGTGCAGCGGCCACGCCCCGGCGGTGGCCGGGCGGCGGCGGCCCAGCACCAGGTCGGCGGAGCCGGCCAGCACCGGGCCGGTGACCAGCGGGAGCTGGGCGGGATCGAGGGAGCCGTCGCAGTCCAGGAAGCAGACCAGGTCGGCGGTGGCGGCGCGCAGCCCGGCGTGGCAGGCGGCGCCGAACCCGCGCCGGGGCTCCTCGACCACCGTCGCGCCGAGCGAGCGGGCGAGGTCGGCGGAGCCGTCCCGGGAGCCGTTGTCGACGACGACGGCCCGCCAGCCGTCCGGGATCCGCCCCAGCACCCAGGGCAGCGCGGCGGCCTCGTCGAGGCAGGGCAGCACGACGTCGACGGGGGAGGCGGGGGAGGTGGGTGAGGTCACCCGGCCACGCTAAGTGCGGGACGGCGGGGTGCGGTGGCGGCGCAGCCTTACGGAAGTCGGACGCCTCGGCGGCTGACCCGTCCGGCGGATCGGGCCGGGCCGGGTCGGGTAGGCCGGGCCGGGTGGGCCGGGTGGGCCGGGTAGGCCGGGTAGGCCGGGTGGGCCGGGGCGGGCCGGGTCGGGCGACGGGTGGGCGGCGGATCTTACGGAACGCGAACGCGGGCCCGCTTCCGTCCGCGTCCGCCGCCGAGGCCTCCTATCCTCGGCGAGGTGAACGACACCTCGCACATCCTGGTGATCGACGACGACCCGACCGTGGCCGAGGTCGTCGCCGGCTACCTCACCCGCGCCGGGCACCACGTGGACCGGGCCGCCGACGGTGCGCTGGGCCTGGACCTCGCCGAGCGCACCCGCCCAGACCTGCTGGTGCTGGACCTCATGCTGCCCGGCCTCGACGGGCTGGAGGTGCTGCGCCGGCTGCGGGCCTCCGCCGGGGGCGCCGCGCTGCCGGTGGTGCTGCTCACCGCCAAGGGCGACGAGGCGGACCGCATCCTCGGCCTGGAGCTGGGCGCGGACGACTACGTCACCAAGCCGTTCAGCCCGCGCGAACTGGTGCTGCGGGTGCAGTCGGTGCTGCGCCGCGCCCGGGCGGGGAGCGGGACCGCCGACGGGCCGGGTGACGGGACGGCCGACGGGACGGTCGGCGGGGTGCTGCGCTCGGGGGACGTCACGCTCGACCCGAAGGCCCGCCGCGCCCACCGGGGCGCGCGCGAACTCGCCCTCACCCTACGGGAGTTCGACCTGCTGGCGTTCCTGCTCCGGCACCCCGGCACGGTGTTCTCCCGGCAGAGCCTGATGCGGCGGGTCTGGGGCTGGGACTTCGGCGACCTCTCCACCGTCACCGTCCACGTCCGGCGGCTGCGCGAGAAGATCGAGGACGACCCGGCCGCGCCCGCCCTGATCAGCACCGTCTGGGGCGTCGGCTACCGCTACGATCCGGCGCCTCACGATTCGGCCCGCTCCATGCCGAACCACCCGCAGGACGGTGCGGAGTGAAGGACCTGCTGCTGATCGCCCTGTTCGCCGCCCTCGGCGCGGGCGGGGCCGGCCTGCTCGGCTGGGCGGCGATCCGGCTGCTGCGCCGCCGCTCCGTCGCCCTGTCCCTGTTCTGCGTGGCGGTCGTGACCGTCCTCGCAGTGACCTCCGGGACGTTCGCCGTGGCGCAGGCGATGTTCCTGTCCACCCACGACCTCGGCGTGGTCATCACGGTGCTCGGCATGGCCGCCGTCGTCTCGCTGCTCACCGCCGCGCTGCTCGGCCGCCAGGTGGTGGCCGGCAGCCGGGCGCTGACCGAGGCCGTCCGGACGGTCGGCAGCGACGCCGGTTTCACCGCGCCCGACCATCCGCTCGGCGCGGAACTCGCCGCGCTGAGCGAGGAGTTGGCCGCCACCAGTGCCCGGCTGGCGGAGTCCAGGGCGCGCGAGCAGGCCCTGGAGCACTCCCGCCGGGAGCTGGTCGCGTGGATCTCGCACGACCTGCGCACCCCGCTGGCCGGCCTGCGGGCGATGGCCGAGGCGCTGGAGGACGGCGTCGCCGAGGACCCCGACCGCTACCTGGTGCGGATCGGCACCGAGGTCGAACGGCTCACCGGCATGGTGGACGACCTGTTCGAGCTCTCCCGGATCCAGGCGGGCGCGCTCGCCCTCTCGCTCACCAGGGTCTCGGTGTACGACCTGGTGGACGACGCGCTCGCCGGGGCGTACCCGCTGGCCCGGCGGCGCGGCGTCCGGTTGGAGGGGCGGCAGGTGGCCGACGAGCCGGCGGCGGCCGAGCCGGTCGAGGTGGACAGCGGGGAGATCACCCGGGTGCTCGGCAACCTGCTGGTCAACGCGATCCGCTCGACCCCCGCGGACGGCGTGGTGGCCGTCGCCGCCCGGCGGGAGGCCGACGAGGTGGTGCTGTCGGTGACCGACGGCTGCGGCGGCATCCCGGAACAGGACCTGCCCCGGGTGTTCGAGACGGGCTGGCGCGGCGGCTCCGCCCGCACGCCGCGCCGCGACGACGGCCGGGCCGCCGGGGAGCCCCGGCCGGGGGGGGGCGGGGGGGGGGGGGGCCGCGGGCGCGGGCGGGGGGGGGCCCCCCCCGCGCGGGCGGGCGGGGGCCACCCCCCCCGGGGGGGGGT
>NZ_JBHWIO010000069.1:7984-13010 GCF_042732075.1 Kitasatospora sp. NPDC059812 | reverse complement strand
TCCTTCTGTCTGTGGGGGGCCTCGGCGGTTTTTTTGTTGTTGGAGCGGGGGGGGGGGGGGGGCCCCGCCCCCACGCCGCGCCGCGACGACGGCCGGGCCGCCGGCGAGCCCGGCGAGAGCGGTGCCGGGCTCGGGCTCGCCATCGTGCGCGGCATCGTCGAGGCGCACGCCGGGCGGGCGGAGGTGCGCAACGTCGCCGGGGGCTGTTGCTTCGAGATCGCCCTGCCCGCGCCGCGCGCCCGGAGGGAATGACGAGGCAGGTCCCGGGGTCCGCGTTTCGAGCGCGCGGCCTACTCGGCCTACTCGGCCACGGCCTGGCGCAGCCGCTTCTTGTCCGGCTTGCCGACCGACGTCAGCGGGATCTCGTCCACGAGGTGCAGGGCCTCCGGCGCGTAGATCCGCCCCTTGCGGGCCGTGACGAACGCCTGGATGTCCGCCAACTCGGGCTGCTGCCCCGGAGCGGGAACGACGGCGACGTGGACGTGCTCCGCCTCCTGCGCGTCGCGCACGCCGAAGACCGCGCAGCGGGCGATCGCCGGGTGGGTGAGGAGGAGGTCCTCCACCTCGGACGGGTAGACGTGCCCGCCGACCACGATGATCAGGTCCTTGACCCGGTCGGCCAGGTAGAGGTAGCCGTCCGCGTCGAAGTAGCCGACGTCGCCGGAGTTCAGCCAGCCGTCGCGCAGCACCTCGGCGGTCAGGTCGGGCCGCTTCCAGTACCCGGCCATGAGTCCGGCCGATCGGATGTGGACCTCGCCCTGCTCTCCGGTCGGCAGCCCGGTGCCGTCCTCGGCGCGGATCTCCACGTCGACGCCCGGGAGGGGCCGTCCGACCGAGACCTGGCCGCCCTGCGCGATCCGGTCGTGCCCCTCCGGGGTGAGGAAGGAGATCAGCTGCGCCTCGGACATCCCGTAGATGCCCACCAGGACCGGCCCGAACACCTTGAGCGCCTCGCGGATCCGGGTCGGCGAGGCGGCGCAGCCCCCGTACATGATCTGCCGGAGGCTGGACAGGTCGGTGCGGCCGATCGCCGGGTGGTCGAGCAGCTGGTAGAGCAGCGGCGGCAGCGCCCAGAGGCTGGTGATGCGCTCGCGCTCGACGGCGGCCAGGACCTCGCCGGGGTCGAAGGTGCGTTGGAGGACCACCGTGCCGCCGTGGTGGAGCGTCAGGTCGGAGAAGATCCCGGCGAGGTGGGCGAGCGACGTGGCGGCGAGGAAGCGGGGCGCCTCGTCGGCCGTGCCGGCGGAGCCGAACGAGGTGTCGAAGACGCCGCGGTAGGGGCCGTGCAGGCTGACGATGCCCTTCGGGATTCCGGTGGTACCGCCGGTGTGGCGGATGCCGAGGTCGTCGTCCGGGCCGATCCGGACGGCGGGCGGCTCGGCGGGGCGGTTCGCGGCGGCGGCGATCACGTCCTCGCCGACGGTCGCTGGTCCGGCGCCGAGGCGCAGGACGGTCGGCACGTCGATCAGGGGCAGCAACTCGGCGGCCTCCGCGTACCGTTCGGCGTCCACGAGGAGGACGGCGGCGTCGACGCTTGCCGCGACCTCGGCCAGGACGGGGGTGCTCATACCGTCGTACAGGGTGACCACCCGCGCACCTGCGAGGCCCGCGGCGTAGCGGGCGCCGAGTGCCTCGGCGGTGTTGCCGGTGAGGAGGGTGACGGTGTCCCCGCGGGTGACGCCCCGGGCGATGAGCTCGTGGGCGAGGCGGTAGGTGGCGGCGGCGAAGTCGCCGGCGGTGATCTCGACGCCGTCGGCGGTGACGATGGCCCGCCGGCCGGGGTCGGCGGAGAGGGACCGGAGGATCAGGGCGGGTGCGCTGACGAATTCCTGGTCGTTCACGGCCACATCTCCCTTGTAGTTTGCAACCATGCCGCCAGGCTAGCCCCATCCTCCGCTCTTCACCGGCGAGTTCCGGCCGACATCGGACGGGCAGTCAGGTGCGGCGCCGGACCGCGGCGCCGCCGCGAACTCGGCCATCCCGGCGGAGAACGGCACCTGCGGGCGCCAGCCGAGTTCGGCGCGCAGCCGGGAGGAGTCGGCGGTGATGTGCCGGACGTCGCCCAGGCGGTACTCGCCGGTCACCAGCGGTGCCGGGCCGCCGTACGCCGCCGCCAGCGCCCCGGCCAGCTCGCCGATCGTGCGGACCTCGCCGCTGCCCACGTTGTAGGCGCGGGAACTGCCCGGCGCGCGGGCGGCAAGGGCCTCCAGCGCGGCGAGGTTGGCCGCGGCGACGTCCTCGACGTGGACGAAGTCCCGGCGCTGGCCGCCGTCCTCGAACACCCGGGGGGCCTCGCCCCGGGCCAGCGCCGAGCGGAACAGCGAGGCGACCCCCGCGTACGGGGTGTCGCGCGGCATGTCCGGCCCGTACACGTTGTGGTAGCGGAGCGTCAGGACGGCGCCCTGGCAGGCCCGGGCCCACACGGAGGCCAGGTGCTCCTGGGCGAGTTTGGTGGCCGCGTACACGCTGCGCGGGTCGGCCGGGGCGTCCTCGGCGACCAGGCCGGGGCTCAGGGCGCGGCCGCAGGCCGGGCAGGGCGGTTCGAAGCGCCCGGCCTCCAGGTCGGCCGGGCGGCGCGGGCCCGGGGCGACGTCGCCGTGCGCGGGGCAGCGGTAGCGGCCCTCCCCGTACACCACCATCGAGCCGGCCAGGACGAGGCGGCGGACGCCGGCGCGGGCCATCGCGGCGAGCAGGACGGCCGTGCCGAGGTCGTTGCAGCCCGCGTAGGCGGGGGCGTCGTCGAGGTCCAGCCCGAGGCCGACCATCGCCGCCTGGTGGCAGACCGCGTCCACCCCGGCCAGCGCCCGCTGCACGGCGGCGGCGTCCCGGACGTCCCCCTGCTCGAAGGCCACGCCCCCGGGCAGTTCGGGGGCCCGCCCCGGGGGGTGGACGGCGGGCAGCAGTGCGTCCAGCACCCGCACCCCGTGCCCGGCCGCGACCAGCGTGCGGACCACGGCCGACCCGATGAACCCGGCTCCGCCGGTGACCAGAATCTCCATGCCGCCGACGCTAGCCGTGCGGGGCGGCGGATCGGGCGTGGACGGACCGGCCGTCAGGGATCGGTAATCCTCCCGGCGTAACCGGCGTAACCGGTGTGACAGGCGTAACTGGTGTGACCGGCCTGACCGGTGTCACGGTTGATCGCCGCCCGATCCGATCCGGCGTTCAACTGGCGTTCGCCGGAAGAACCTTCGCCGGTGGCCCGGGCGCCCGGTTCGGCTGGGACTCTCCTGGGCGTTTCCCGGAGCCTTGGAGGCGACAGTGTCACATCCCTCGCGCAGAACGGTCCTTCGGACGGGTACCGCCGCCGGTGCGCTGGCCGCGCTGCCCGCGTCCACCCTCCTCTGGACGCAGCCGGCCCTGGCGGGCACCCCCGGACCGGAGCAGATCCACCTCCAGTGGGGCAACGAGCCGTCCCGCGAGATGACCGTCTCCTGGGCGACGGCCGCCACCGTGCGCCGCCCCCGGGTGCGGATCGGTACCCCGCGCGGCGGCGCCGGCCACACCGTGGACGCCGAGACCCGCACCTACGTCGACGGGCTCAACAAGGTCGAGACGTACACCCACCACGTCCGCCTGGACGGCCTGCGGCCCGACACCACGTACGTCTACGAGGTGCTGCACGACGGCTCCGGCCCGGTGCGCGGCACCTTCCGCACCGCGCCCGCGCGCGGCCGGGCCGCGTTCCGTTTCACCAGCTTCGGCGATCTCGGCACCGGCGACAACGTGTTCAGCAAGTCCTCGATCCACGGCGCCGCCGCCGTCCGCCAGGTCGAGCAGTTCGCGCCGCTGTTCCACCTGCTCAACGGCGACCTCGCGTACGCCAACAACAACCCGCAGCGCCAGCCGCAGTGCTGGAACGCGTTCATGAACAACCTCGCCAAGTCGGCCGCCGGCCGGCCCTGGATGCCCGCGCCCGGCAACCACGAGGTCGAGGCGGGCGGCGGGGACCTCGGCTACGCCTCCTACCTGACGCGCTTCGAACTGCCCGACAACGGCACCCGCGACTACTGCGGCAACTGGTACAGCTTCCAGGTCGGTTCGGTGCTGTTCGTGAGCCTCGACGGCAACGAGATCGCCGTCGAGGACGATGCCAGTCTCGACCCGGCCACCGGCCAGTCCATCTACATCAGCGACTACAGCGAGGGCGCCCAACTCCGCTGGCTGGAACGCACCTTGGCGCGCGCCCGGCGCGGCCGCGCGGTGGACTGGGTCGTCGTCAACCTGCACCAGTTCGCGATGTCCTCCTCGGCCGCCAGCCACGGCGGCGACATGGGCATCCGCGAGAAGCTGATGCCGCTGCTCGACCGTTACTCCGTCGACCTCGTCCTGGCCGGGCACGACCACGACTACGAGCGCACCCACCCCGTCCGCGGCACCGAGCCGGGCGGCCTGCTCACCCCGGCCGTCGCCGACGACGACCTGCGCCGGATCGACACCTCGGAGGGCACCGTCCACCTGATCCTCGGCGGCGGCGGCACCGCCGGCCACGACGACGTTTACCTGCCCGCCGACGCGGACGGCGTCCGCCAGGCCTCCGTGCGCACCCAGCGGCTCACCTTCAAGGCCGACCCGGACGCGAAGGAGAAGGCCCACTGGTCCGCGGTCACCGACCCGGACACCGCCTTCCCGTACGGCGTCGCGGTCTTCGACGTCGACCCCGGGCCGGTGCCGGGCGGCCGCACCACCATCACCGTCAGCTACTACCACTCCCCGTCCGCCACCGCGGCCAACCCGTTCCCGACGCCGGTGCTCTTCGACCGCTTCACCCTGTACCGCGACCGCAGCGACGGCTGGGGCGACCGGGACCGGAACGACGACCGGAGCGACGCCCAGGGCGAGGACCAGGGCGAGGACCAGGGCGAGGGCGAGAACACCGGCTCCGAGGTCGGCGCCGGGCGCCGGTGACGCCTCGCGTCCTTGAGGGGCGCGCCCCGGGGGGGGGGCGGCGGGGCCCGGGGGGGCCGGGGACCCCCCCCCGGGGGGGGGGCCCCCCCCCCGGGGGCAGGGTGACCGGCCGGGGGCG
>NZ_JBHWIO010000069.1:0-7974 GCF_042732075.1 Kitasatospora sp. NPDC059812 | reverse complement strand
GCTCTCACTCGCCGCGCCGGGCGGGGCGGGGCCGCGCGGGGCGCCGCCGCGCGGGGGGGGGGGGGCCCCGGGGGGGGGGGGGCGCGCGGCGCCCCGGGGGGTGCCTTGTACCGCACCCGGGTGCGGCGGACAATCCGCAGTTCGTCGTAGGACAGGCCGTGGAGCAGTAGGCAAGACTGGCGTATGGCATGTCCATGTCTATTGCAGGCAGTTCGGATCAGCCGCTCGGATCAACAGCACGTGCCACTCGCACTCCCAAACCATCAGAAGGTCGGAAGCGATGCACCTCCGTGCCACGACCCGCAAACTCCTCCTCACCGGCCTGGCGCTCGCCTTCGGAGCCGCCCCGCTGCTGGCGGTCCCGGCCCAGGCCACCACCGCATCCGCCGTCGCACTCGCACCGGTGAGCTCGGCCGCGTCCGTCGCGCGGCCGAGTGCCCCGATCGCGGTCTCGACCGCCCTCTTCGCGCTCGCCCCCGATCGCGGCGCCGTCTTCAACTGGAACGGCGCCACCTGGACCCAGGTCGGCGGCCCGGCCGCCACCATCGTCTCCGGCGGTGGCGGTCTGGTCGCCACCAGCCCGGCCACCGGCGACCTCTACGCGTACAACTGGAGCCCCGACAACTGGACGAGGATCGGCGGTCCGGGTGCCCAGTTCGCCGTGGACGGCGGCGGACACGTCTTCGGGCTCAGCCCGGACCGCAGCGGCGTGTACCAGTGGCAGGGCGGTACCACCTGGACCCAGATCGGGGGTCCGGCCGGCAGCATCGTCGCCGGCGGCAACACCCTGATCGCCACCAACTCCACCAGCGGTGACGTCTTCCGCTACGGCGGGGCGCCCAACAGCTGGTCGCGGATCGGCGGCCCCGGCGCCCAGTTCGCCGTCGACGACGCGGGCGGTGTGTACGGGCTCACCCCGGACCGCGGTGGCGTGTTCCAGTGGCAGGGCGGCGCCACCTGGACCCAGGCCGGTGGTCCGGCCGGCAGCATCGTGGCCGGCGGCGGCCGCACCCTGCTGGCCACCGACCCGACCAGCGGTGACGTCTTCCGCTACGGCGGGGCGCCCAACAGCTGGTCGCGGATCGGCGGCCCCGGCGCGGAGTTCAGCATCGACGGCGCCGGCACCGTGTACGGGCTCAGCCCGGACCGCAGCGGCGTCTTCAAGTGGCTGGGCGGCACCAACTGGGCCCAGGTCGGCGGCCCGGCCGCCTGGCTCGCCGCGTCCTGAGCGTGCCCTGAGTTCGCCGTGCCGTGAGCTCGCGGTGCCGTGAGCTCGCCGTGTCCTGGGCTCGCCGTGTCCTGAGCTCGCCGTGGCCTGAACCCCGAACACTGCGCCACCCCGGGCCCGTCGCGCGTACCGCGCGGCGGGCCCTTCGTCCGTTCAGGCGGCCCTGGGGAGGGCGGCCGAGCGGGCGCTGGTCCATGCGGGGCGGGTGGTGACGGAGGGTCGTCGCGGCGGTCCGGTCCGGTGTGACGGGCGGTCGGGCGGCGGGTTGGGCCGTTGGCGATGCCGGGTCACCGCCGCCGCTGGGCCGTCGGGCGGCGGGTCGCCGTCGTGGCTGGGCTGTCCGTGCGACGGGTGCCCGCCCCGGCGCGCGGGCCACTGGCGGGGCGGTTAGCGTCGGCCGCAACACGGTTTCAGTTATGGGAGGTTGGCAGTGCAGCGGTGGATCATTGTGACGGCCCTCACCACGGCCCTCGGCGGGCTCACGGTACCGGCCCTGGCCGCCGACCCGGCGCCGGCCGCGGCTTCGGCGGCCGCTCCGGCCCGGGTGCGGGACGGGGACGCGGCCCCCACGGGCGTCACTCTCGGTGAGGCCCGGATCGACTCGAAGGTCCCCGGCCGGGTCCGGGTCGACGTCGAGTACGTCTGCGGGGTCGCGGAGGAGGCCCGGTCGCTCACCGTCTCGGTCGAGCAGCGGGACCCGGAGGACACCTCCTCGACGGCCTTCGGCTCCAGCCGGACGGCCGAGGCGGACGTGATCTGCGACGGGACGGCGCGGCAGCGGCAGCTCGTCGTCCAGTCCAAGACGGTCAACTGGATCCCGGGCGCGGACGCCGTCCTGATCGCCACGGTCTCCGACCTCGGCGCCACCCCGCCCGCGTCCTCGGACGCCCGGCGGGTCCCGCTCTTCAGTTCCTGATGCGGTCGCGGGCCCGGGCCGTGGCCGCCGTGCTCCTCGGCACCGCCCTCGCCGCCTGCTCCGTCAGCGTGGGCGGCCCGGACGCAGGCCAGGACGCAGGCCCGGATTCGGGCTCGGCTTCAGGCCCGGGGCCGACCGGGTCCGTTTCGGCGACCCCGGCGACTCCGGCTGCCCCGGCCGCCTCGCCGTCCTCGGCCACCGCTCCTGCCCCGGGGGCGGTGGCCATCAGGGACTTCGTGTTCGAGCCGGCGAACTTCACCGTCCGCCCGGGCGCCGTCGTCACGGTCCGCAACGCCGACACCGTCGACCACACCCTCACCGCCCAGGACCGCAGTTTCGACACCGGCACCATCGCCCCGGGCGCGTCCGCGACCTTCACCGCGCCGGCCCGGCCGGGCGCCTCCTCGTACCTGTGCACCCTCCACCACTTCATGCGGGGGATCCTGACGGTGTCCTGAGTCGACCGGTCCGTCGGCCGCGCGGGTGCCGGGTGCGGCTGCTCCTGAATCGCAAGCCCACAGGTGAACGGGGCTGCTGCTATCCGCTGCCATGTTCTACAGTTCTGTAGAACATGGAGAACAGTGAACGGGGGCACGGCATGGACAGGCCGCTTCGACTGCCGCAGCAGGATCGGGCCGATTTCGAGACGGAGCTGGGGAGGGCGCTGGCCGGGTCGCAGGTGCGGGCGGCCCTGCGGGCGGTGGGGGACGAGGGGCCGGGGGTGGAGCGGTTGCGGCGGTGCGCCCGGGAGAACGCGGAGTTCGTGCTGGCGGCGGCGGCGCCCGAGTACGAGCGGTACGCGGCGCTGCGGGCGGACCAGGACGCGGTGGCGCGGCTGCCGGTGGACGAGCCGGGGCGGCAGCGGGTGTCCGGGTGGTGGGGGGTGCTGGGGGTGATCGTGCCGATCATCGCCGGGGTGGCGGCCGCGATCCTCCTGCTGCTCGGGTACGCGCTGGGGCTGGCGGACGACGCCGAGGTGCTGGGGCACGCGCTGGTGGGCGCCGGGTGGGTGGCGGCCGGGGTGGCCGCGGTGAGCCTGCTGGTGGGCGGACTGGGGCTGTTGGGCGCGGCCTCGCGGTCGAGGTCGGCGGAGTCCGGCGGGGAGGCCGGCGTCCTGGGGGAGCTGGGGCTGGCGCGGGACGCCTGGCGGTCGGCGCTGGCGGAGCGCGGCCTGGTGCCGTTCCTGCTGGCGCAGGCGGGCGCGGGGGCGCCCGGCCGGCGCCGCTGACGCCGCCGGCTCAGTCGTGGCGGGTGCGGGCGGCGTCGACGAGGAGGTGGGCGGCGTCGAGCGGGATGGCGAGTCGGCGGGCGATCCACGGGGCCGGGCGGCCGGCCCGGGCGAGCATCCAGGCGGAGTACAACTGGCCCAGCTGCGGGGCCTGGTGGGCGAGCAGGAGCGGGCGCACGGCGTCCATCGGGAAGTCTTCGAGGGCGCGGGCGCTGTACTCGCGGCCGTTGGGGCCGGGCGGGGGTAACGGGAGCGGGCGGCGGGTGTCGAGCCAGCGCCCGAGCAGCACCGCGCCGACCGCCAGGAGGCCGGAGCCGGAGGCGCCGATCAGGATGGCGTTGATGACCGGGCGGTCCTCCTCCTCTGCCAGGCCGAGGGCGAGTTCCTCGGCGACGAGGAGGGCGAGGACGGTGAGCAGCACCGCGGCTTCGGCGGGGCGCGGGTAGGGCCGGGACGTCGTCATGGGATACCTCTCCTCGGCGGGGAAGACCGGGGCGGGTGAAGGGGCCGTGGACGGCGGTGGCGGCAGGGCCGACGTGTGGGACGTGGCGTCAGGAGAACTTGACGTTGCGTCAGAAAGCGTGCGCGACGGGTGTGTTCACCGTCTCGACCGTGCTCACCGTCTGCCGGAGGCGGACCGGGGCATGCGGGGGTGGGGGCGGGTGGTGCGGCCCGGACTGCTGCTGTCCATGCGTCTCGCCTCCTTCCGGTCGGGCGCGCCATGCTGGTGCGTTCGTCGACGGGGCAAGGGGGGTCATCCTCGGACTTCGGGACAGCATAGCCCGGCCCTCACGCCAACTTCGACACCCTTGTCGAAGTTGATGCGGGTGGGAGGGCCCACCGTTGGACGATCGACCAGGTGGGGCCGGGTGCGGCTGGTGTGCGGGCCCACTCGTGCCCGACCGGTCGCCGCGGCTTCAATCGCCGTACCGAAGGAACGGGACCGGCCAGGGGCGATGGAGCGACATGGATCTGAACACGGTGGCCGAGCTGTGCGACGCCCGCCGGGGCGGCACCTGGCGGCCCGGGGACGCCTGGCTCGGCGGCGGGACGTACCTGTTCTCCGAGCCGCAGCCGCACATCCGCCGGCTGATCGACCTCGGCCGGATGGGCTGGGAGCCGCTCACCCCGACCCCGGACGGCGGCCTGGAGATCGCCGCGACCTGCACGGTCGCCCAGCTCTCCCGCCACCCCAAGCCCGCCGCCTGGACGGCGGCGCCGCTGTTCGAGCAGTGCTGCCGGGCGTTCCTGGCCTCCTGGAAGATCTGGAACATGGCCACCGTCGGCGGCAACCTGTGCAACGGCCTGCCCGCCGGTCCGATGATCTCGCTGACCGCCGCCCTGGACGGGCTCTGCCTGCTGCGGGCCCCGTCGGGGGAGCAACGCCGCGTCCCGGTGGCGGAGTTCGTCACCGGCGCCGGCGTCAAGGACCTGCGGCAGGGTGAGCTGCTGCGCTCGATCACCCTGCCGGGCCGGGCGCTGGCGGCCCGGACGGCGTTCCGCCAGGCCTCGCTGTACGGGCTGGGCCGCTCCGGCGCGCTGCTGATCGGCACCCTCGACCCGGTGGACGGTTCGCTGACCATCACCGTCACCGCCGCCACCGTCCGCCCGATCCGGCTCTGGTTCCCGCCGGGGCCGAACGCGGCCGCCGTCGAGGAGGCGGTCCGAGGCGGCATCCGGTCCGAGGAGTACGTCGACGACATCCACGGGCTGCCCGCCTGGCGGCGGCACCTGACCTTCCGGTTCGCCGAGCAGATCCGCCGTGAACTGGACCCCGCCCGGCCGGCCCCGCCGAGTACGGCCGGACCGGGCCTGGCCGGACCGGGCCTGGCCGGCCCGGACCTGGTTGGACCGGGCCTGGCCGAGGAGGCCGCCGCATGAGCTTCTCGATCCGCGTCAACGAACGGGACTTCGACGCCGAGCCCCGCCCGGGCCAGTGCCTGCGCACCTACCTGCGCGAGCGCGGCTGGTTCGGGGTGAAGAAGGGCTGCGACGCCGGCGACTGCGGCGCCTGCACCGTGCAGGTGGACGGCACCCCGGTGCACAGCTGCCTCTACCCGGCGGCGCGCGCCGAGGGGCGGTGCGTCACCACGGTGGAGGGCCTGGCCAAGGACGGCGAACTGCACCCGATGCAGCAGCGGTTCCTGGACGCCCAGGGCTTCCAGTGCGGCTTCTGCACGGCCGGCTTCCTGATGACCGCCAGTGCCCTCGATGAGGAGCAACTCACCGACCTCCCCAGGTCGTTGAAGGGCAACCTGTGCCGCTGCACCGGCTACCGGGCGATCGAGGACGCGATCCGCGGTGTCCGGCACACCGAGGAGCCCGAGGCCGGCCGCGCCGTCGGCCGCAGCCTCGGCGCGCCCGCCGGGCCGCAGGTCGTCACCGGCACCGCCCGCTACACCTTCGACGTGGAGGTGCCGGGGCTGCTGCACCTGAAGCTGCTGCGCTCCCCGCACCCGCACGCCCGGATCGTCGCCATCGACACCGCGGCCGCGCTGCGCGTGCCCGGCGTGCACGCGGTGTTCACCCACCACGACGCGCCCGAGCGGCTGTACTCCTCGGCCCGGCACGAGCACCCGACCGAGGATCCGGACGACACCCGGCTGCTGGACGACGTGGTCCGCTTCGTCGGCCAGCGGGTCGCCGCGGTGGTCGCCGACAGCGAGGCGGCCGCCGAGGAGGGCTGCCGCCGGATCGCCGTCGAGTACGAGCAACTCCCGTACGTTCTGGACCCGGAGGAGGCGATGGCGCCCGGCGCGCCGGTGCTGCACGCCAAGGGGCCGCAGGCCCGGATCGCCCGGCCGGAGAACAACGTGTGCGGCGAGGTGCACGGCGAGATCGGCAGCGTGGAGCAGGGCTTCGCCGAGGCCGACGCGGTCTACCAGGAGACCTTCCGCACCCAGCGGGTGCAGCACGCCAGCCTGGAGACGCACGGCTGCGTCGTCTCCTTCGAGGAGCGGGAGGACGGCGCCGGCGAGCGGCTGGTGGTGCGCTCCAGCACCCAGGTGCCGTTCCTCACCCGGCGCGCGCTCTGCGCCCTGTTCGACCTGCCGGAGGAGGAGGTCCGGGTGGTGGCGGGCCGGGTCGGCGGCGGCTTCGGAGGAAAGCAGGAGATGCTGACCGAGGACATCGCGGTGCTGGCGGCGCTGCGGCTGCGCCGGCCGGTGAAGCTGGAGTTCACCCGGGCCGAGCAGTTCTACGGCGCCACCACCCGGCACCCGTTCACGATCACCGTCAAGGCGGGCGCGAAGGCGGACGGCACGCTCACGGCGCTCAGCTTCCGGGTGGTGTCCAACACCGGCGCGTACGGCAACCACGGCCCGGCGGTGATGTTCCACAGCGTCGGCGAGTCGATGGGCGTCTACCGGGTGCCGCACAAGAAGGTCGAGGCGTACTCGGTGTACACCAACTGCGTGCCGGCCGGCGCCTTCCGGGGCTACGGGCTCGGGCAGGTGACCTTCGCGGTGGAGTCGGCGATGGACGAACTGGCCCGCCGGCTGGGCATCGACCCGCTGGAGTTCCGCGAGCGCAACGTCATCGGCCCCGGCGAGCACCTGCTCAGCCCCGGCGGCGAGGAGGAGGACCTGCACATCGCCAGCTACGGCCTCGACCAGTGCCTGCAAGTCGTCCGCGACGCGCTCGCGAACGACCGCAGCGCGGCGGACGCCCCCGAGGGCTGGCTGGTCGGGCAGGGCTTCGCCATGGCGATGATCGCCACCGGCCCGCCCGGCGGGCACTTCGCCGACGCCGCCGTCGCCCTGCTGGAGGACGGCGGTTACGACGTCGCCGTGGGGACCGCCGAGTTCGGCAACGGCACGACCACCGTGCACCAGCAGATCACCGCGGGCGCGCTCGGCACCACCGTCGACCGGATCGCGATCCGGCAGTCCGACACCGACGTCGTCCGGCACGACACCGGCGCCTTCGGCTCGGCGGGGACGGTGGTCGCGGGCAAGGCGGTGATGCGGGCCGCGAACGCGCTCGCCGAACGGCTGACCGACTTCGCCGCCGAGTACGCACGGACCCCGCGCAGCCTGGTCCGGCTCGGCGCCGAGGCCGTCGACTGCGACGGGCGCGGCATCCCGCTGAAGGAACTGCACGCGGCGGCGCGCGAACGCGGCGTCGACCTCGTCGGCACCGGGCACTGGGGCGGCTCGCCGCGCTCGGTGGCGTTCAACTCGCAGTGGTTCCGCCTCGCCGTCGACCCGGACACCGGGGAGATCCGGATCCTGCGCAGCGTGCACGGCGCCGACGCCGGGCGGGTGATGAACCCGATGCAGTGCCGCGGGCAGGTCGAGGGCGGGGTCGCCCAGGCGCTCGGCGCGACGCTGTTCGAACGGGTGCTGCTGGACGACCGGGGCGAGGTCACCACGGCCGCCTTCCGCCGCTACCGCCTGCCCGCGTACGCCGACGTGCCGCGCACCGAGGTGCACTTCTCGACCACCTCGGACGCGATCGGCCCGCTCGGCGCCAAGTCGATGAGCGAGAGCCCGTTCAACCCGGTCGCCCCCGCCTTCGCCAACGCCCTGCGCGACGCCACCGGCATCCGCTTCACCGACCCGCCGTTCCTGCGCGACCAGGTCTGGCAGGCGCTCGCCGACC
>NZ_JBHWIO010000068.1:16408-49826 GCF_042732075.1 Kitasatospora sp. NPDC059812 | reverse complement strand
CGACCACACCCACGCCCCCCACCCCCTGAATCGCCGGGGCCCGCGCCCCGTGCTCCGAGACGGCCGCTCGCCGCCCCGCCCCCCCGCCCCCCCGGCCGGTCGGACGAACGGCTCGGGCGGGGTGCCCGGATCGGGGCGCGGCTCAGCAGCCGCCGGCCACCGCCGGGATGATCGAGACGCTGGCGCCGGCCGCGATCCCGGTCGCCAGGCCCTCGGCGAAGCGCACGTCGTCGTCGTTCACGTAGACGTTGACGAAACGGCGCAGCTTGCCGGCGTCGTCCAGGATGCGGGCGGCGATCCCCGCGTGGTTCTTCTCCAGGTCGGCGATGACCTCGCCCAGGGTGGCGCCCTCGGCGGCCACCTCGGCGGCGCCGCCGGTGTAGGTGCGCAGGATGGTGGGGATACGGACGTTGGCGCTCATGGTTCTCCTAGCGGGTGCGACCCAGCGGGGTGGGGGGTGTTTCAGGCGGACGCGAGGCCGGCGTCGTGGAAGGACGCCAGGGTCGGGCGGATGACGGCGGTCATCCCGGCCCCGGCGACGGCGTCCAGGGTCTTCAGGCCGTCGCCGGTGTTGATCGCGACGGTCTCCTTGGCCGGGTCCAGCTGGCCGGTCTCCACCAGCTTCTTCAGCACGCCGACGGTCACCCCGCCCGCGGTCTCGGCGAAGACGCCCTCGGTCCGGGCCAGCAGCCGGATCGCGTCCACCACCTCGGCGTCGGTGACGTCCTCGACCGCGCCGCCGGTGCGCCGGGCGATGTCCAGCACGTACGGGCCGTCCGCCGGGTTGCCGATCGCCAGCGACTTGGCGATGGTGTCCGGCTTGACCGGGCGGATCACGTCCTGGCCGGCCTTGAACGCCGCCGACACCGGCGAGCAGCCCGCCGCCTGGGCGCCGAAGACCTTGTACGGCCGGTCCTCGACCAGGCCGAGCCTGATCAGCTCCTGCAGCCCCTTGTCGATCTTGGTCAGCTGGGAGCCGGAGGCGATCGGGATGACGATCTGCTCCGGCAGCCGCCAGCCGAGCTGCTCGCAGATCTCGTACGCCAGCGTCTTGGAGCCCTCGCCGTAGTAGGGGCGCAGGTTGACGTTGACGAAGCCCCAGCCCTCACCGGCCGGGTCGCCGATCAGCTCCGAGCAGAAGCGGTTCACGTCGTCGTAGTTGCCCTCGATGCCGACCAGCTCGCCGCCGTACACCCCGGCCATGACGACCTTGCCCTGCTCCAGGTCGTGCGGGATGAACACGCAGGACTTGAAACCGGCCCGGGCGGCCGCCGCGCCCACCGCGCCGGCCAGGTTGCCGGTGGAGGAGCAGGAGAGCGTCGTGAAGCCGAAGGCCCGCGCGGCCTCGATGGCGCAGGCCACCACGCGGTCCTTGAACGAGTGGGTCGGGTTGCCCGAGTCGTCCTTGATGTGCAGCTGCGCGGTGAAGCCCAGCTCGCGGCCCAGGTTGTCCGCCTTGACCAGCGGGGTCCAACCGGGGTTCAGGTTGGGCTTGGTGGCGACGTCGGCCGGGACGGGCAGCAGCGGCGCGTAGCGCCAGATCGAACTCGGGCCGGCCTCGATCCGGCGGCGCAGCTCCTCGGCGCCCTCGCTGCCGAAGTCGTACGCGATCTCCAGCGGGCCGAAGCACTCCAGGCAGGCGAAGCTCGGACCGAGCGGGAAGCGGGTGCCGCACTCCCGACAGGACAGCGCGGTGGCGGGGCCGAGGTCCACGGATGCGGGTGCGACAGTGTCGATAGCCATGATGGCGGAGGCCTCTCTCCTCATCTTCCCCGTGGCACGGTCGCGCCACAGGCCGGAATTGGCACCTGTCCCGCCGGGGCCTGTCGACAGACAGCCGCGCGAGAAGGTTGCCGGGACGTCAACGGGCCGTTCCCTCAGTCCCTCTGGATGAGCTTGTGAAATTGTGGTGGTGCTCAACGGCGACCCCGACGTGCAAAGGTCCGGCCGCTGTACGAAGACTGTATCCGAAGGCGTCAACCCCGAACGGGATCGTCCGCCACGCGAGATGGCGCGTCCCACCGACCCCGCCGAGGAGAGTCCCGTGCCCGCCGAACCGACCCCCGCGCTGCTCCCGCAGGCGGCGTCCTGGCTGCGCCGCCGCTCGTGGAGCGCGGTCGACCGGCCGGTGCACGCCCTGCTGGAGGCCAAGCGCCGGACCGGCCACACGGTCAGCGTGGTGCTGCCCGCACTGGACGAGGAGGCCACCGTCGGCGACATCGTCCGCACCATCCGCCGCGAGCTGATGGAGCGCCTCCCGCTGGTCGACGAACTCGTCGTCATCGACTCCGGCTCGGCCGACGCCACCGCCGCCGTCGCCGCCCGGGCCGGCGCCCGGGTGGAGTACCGCGACGCGATCCTGCCCCGGCTGCCCGCCGTCCCCGGCAAGGGCGAGGTGCTCTGGCGCTCGCTGCTGGTCACCCGCGGCGACATCGTCTGCTTCGTCGACGCCGACCTGCGCGAGTTCGACCCGGCCTTCGTCTCCGGCATCCTCGGCCCGCTGCTCACCGAACCGGACATCCAGCTGGTCAAGGCCATGTACGACCGGCCGCTGGAGACGGAGGGGGCGGTGGTCCCGGCCGGCGGCGGCCGGGTCACCGAACTGGTCGCCCGCCCGCTGCTCAACCTGCACTGGCCGGAACTCGCCGGTTTCGTCCAGCCGCTCGGCGGCGAGTACGCGGCCCGCCGCGCGCTGCTCGAACGGCTCCCCTTCCCCACCGGCTACGGCGTCGAACTCGGCCTGCTGGTCGACGCGCTGGAGACGGTCGGGCTGGACGCCCTGGCCCAGGTGGACGTCGGCGTCCGGCACCACCGGCACCAGGACGGCCAGGCCCTCGGCCGGATGGCCGCCACCATCTACCGCACCGCCCTCGAACGCCTCGACCGCACCCACCGGCTGAAGGCCTCGGCCGACCTCGTCCACCCGCTGCTGACCCAGTTCACCCGCGACCCGCAGAGCCGGGAGTTCACCGCCCACACCCACCCGGTGACCGCCCTGGAACGCCCGCCCATGCACACCGTGCCCGAGTACGCGACCCGACACTGAACACCCACCGAAAGGGTTTGCCGCTCCGGAGCCCAGGCAACGTACCAACCATGGGCGATCTCACGACCGAACGTTCGAGTGCGACCGGCACCGCCCCCGTCCTGGTGGCCTCCAATCGGGGACCGGTGTCGTTCAGCACCGCGGACGACGGCACGCTGACCCTCCGCCGCGGCGGCGGAGGCCTGGTCTCCGGCCTCTCCGCCATCGACGACCCCGACGCCGTCTGGGTCTGCGCCGCCCTAGGCGCCGCCGACCGACAGGCCGCCAGAGAGGCCCCGGACGGCCGCCTCGACCTCGCCGGGCACGATGTGGGCGGCCAGGCCGTCCGCATGCTGGACATCGATCCCGACACCTTCGCCCGCGCCTACAACGGCGTCGCCAACTCCACCCTCTGGTTCGTCCACCACCTGCTCTACGCCACCCCCACCGCCCCCGCCTTCGACGCCGGGTTCCGCACCGAGTGGGCCGCCTACCGCGCCTACAACGCCGCCTTCGCCGAGGCACTGGCCGCCGAGGCCGCCCCCGGGGCCGCCGTGCTGGTCCAGGACTACCACCTCTCGCTGACCCCGGCCCTGCTCCGCGCCGCCCGCCCCGACCTGCGGATCGGCCACTTCTCGCACACCCCGTGGGCCCCGCCCGAGTACTTCCGGCTGCTGCCCGACGACGTCGCCGAGGCCGTCCTCACCGGCATCCTGGGCGCCGACCGGGCCGGCTTCCTGACCCGCCGCTGGGCGCTGGCCTTCGCCGACTGCTGCGCCGACCTGCTCGGTGCCGAGGTCGACCGGGACGCCATGACCGTCACCCACGCCGGCCGCACCACCCGGCTCGGCGTCCACGCGCTCGGCGCCGACGCCGACTTCCTGCGCGAACGCTCCCACCGCCCGGACGTCGACGAACGCCTCGCCGCCCTCCGCGAGGCCGTCGGCGGGCGCCGCACCATCGTCCGGGTCGACCGCACCGAGCTGAGCAAGAACATCGTCCGCGGCCTCCAGGCCTACCGGCACCTGCTGCGCACCCGCCCCGAATGGCACGACCGGGTGGTGCACATCGCCTTCGCCTACCCCTCGCGCACCGACCTCGCCGAGTACCGCGCCTACACCGCCCAGGTCCAACGGCTCGCCGAGGACATCAACGCCGAGTTCGCCACCCCCGCCTGGCAGCCGCTGATCCTGCACGTCGACGACGACTTCCCGCGCTCCCTGGCCGCCTACCGGCTCGCCGACGTGGCCCTGGTCAACCCGATCCGGGACGGCATGAACCTGGTCGCCAAGGAGGTTCCGGTGGTGTCCGACCACGGCTGCGCCCTGGTGCTCTCCCGCGAGGCCGGCGCGTACGCCGAACTCGCCGAGGACGCGCTCACCGTCAACCCGTACGACGTCATCGCCACCGCCGACGCCCTGCACGCCGGCCTCACCATGCCCGAGGAGGAGCGCGCCGACCGCACCAAGCGCCTCGCGGCGGCGGCCACCGCGCTGCCCCCGCAGCAGTGGTTCCTCGACCAGCTCAACGCGCTGTGAACCGGCTCGACGCGCGCTGAACCGGCCCGCTCAACACGCTGCCGCCCGGCTCAGCCAGCGCCGACGGCCGCGCCGAGCGCCGCGAGCAGTTCCACCACGCCGGCCGGGCCCGCGACCACCAGGTCCGCCCGGTCGGCGAGCTCGCGCACCGGCGCGTCCCCCACCGCGCCGCTGCACACCAGCAGCCCCGCCACCCCCTCGCCGCGCAGCTTCTCCACCGCAGCGAAGGCCGCCACGTCCCCCAGGTCGTCCCCCGCGTACAGCACCGAGCCGGCCCCGCGCTCGCGCAGGAAGCCGGTCAACGCCGCGCCCTTGTCCACCCCCGGCGGCCGCAGCTCCAGCACCAGCCGCCCGGGCTCCACCACCAGCCCGTGCCCGGCCGCCAGCTCGCCGACCGGCGCCCGCAGCAGCTCCAGCGCCTCCTCGGGCGCCGCCGTGCGCCGGGTGTGCACCGCCAGCGAGCGCCCCTTGTCCTCCAGCCACGTCCCCTCGGGCGCCCCCGCCGCCGCCAGCAGGCCCGGCAGCGCCGCCCGCGCCCCGGCCACCCCGGGGTGCACCGGCGGCGCGGTCACCTCGCCGCCCTCCCAGCGCTCGGCGCCGTAGTGCCCCAGCACCACGACCCCGGGCAGCCCGTCCAGGCCGCCGTACTCCGCCGCCAGCGCGGCCGGCCGCCCGGTCACCACCACCACGGCCCGCACCGCCGGCACCAGCGCCCGCAGCGCGGCCGCCGCCCCCGGATGCGCCCGCGCCCGATCAGGATCCGCCACGATCGGCGCCAGCGTCCCGTCGAAGTCCAGCGCGATCACCGCCTCGCCCGGCGCCGCCAGGATCGCCCGCAGCCCGTCCCGCCCGGCAGCCGTGACCGGCACCCACTTCTCGTCAAAGCCCATGCCCGAGCCCTACCCCGCGGCCCCCTCCCGCTACCGCGCGGACCGCCGGGCCTCCCGGATCCGGCGCAGCCGGTTCACCAGCACCGGGGCGTGCGCCAGTGCCTCCGGCCGGTCCAGCAGCGCGTTCAGCAGCTGGTAGTACCGGGTGGAGGAGAGCCCCAGCTCCTCCCGGATCGCCCGCTCCTTGGCCCCGGCCGTCCGCCACTGCCGCCCCTCCAGGGCCAGCACCGCCAGGTCCCGCTCACTCAGCTCACCCACCAGGACACCTCCGCCATCACTACGGAGTGTCATTCTCCCGCGTGAGCCGGACACACTGTGCGCCCTCCGGCGCCCGGCCGCCCCGGCTAGCGTCGGCGGTATGACCACGCCCAGCTTCGCCGTGCACATCCCCACCGCCGACCTCGAACCCGACCCGCTCGACCCGGCCCAGATCGTCTCCGGCACCCCGGAGGTCTCCGGCCTGGTCCTCTCCGAGTCCCCCGACGGCCGCCAGCTGCGCGGCATCTGGCAGATCACCCCGGGCGTGGTCACCGACGTGGAGGCCGACGAGCTGTTCGTGGTGCTCAGCGGTCGGGCGACCATCGAGGTCGAGGGCGGCCCGACCCTGGAGGTCGGCCCGGGCGACTGCGCCGTGCTGCGCGAGGGCGACCGGACCACCTGGACGGTCCACGAGACGCTCCGCAAGGCCTACGCCATCACGCTCCCCTGACGAGCCCGCCCCTGACACGAGCCCGCCCCTGACACGAGCCCGCCCCTGACTCCCCCGCCCCTGGAGGGCGCCCCGGCCCGGGTTCACCTGCGGACCCGGGCCGCCTCCTTGACCGCCGCGTCCTGCAGCCCGGCGAGCGCCTGCTTCGGGTCCCCGGTGACGGCCTGCCCGATCCCGGCCTTGATCCGGTTGCTGACGTCGCCCCAGGCCGGGTCCCCGAACGGGTAGAAGCTGGCGTTGGTCAGCCCGACCGCGAACTGCTTGAGGTCCTCGTGCTTCGGGTCGGACGTCATCTGGTTGAACGCGTCCTGGGTGACCGGCAGCAGGTTGTACTGCTCGTCGAACTTCAGCTGGAACTCGCGGGAGTAGGCGAAGGACAGGAACTTCTTGATCTCGTTCTTGTGCCCGTTGGCCTTGAACGCCATCATCCAGTCCGCGACGCCGAGGCTGCCGGTCTTGCCCACGCCGTCCTTCTTGGGGATCGGCGCCGTCCCGAAGTCAATCTTCCCGGCGGTGGCCATCCGCAGCAGCGTCGGGTGCCCGTTCAGCATCGCGACCTTCCCGGCCGCGAAGTCCTGGAAGACCGGGGTGCGGTTCATCTTGCCCGGGTCCGGATAGGTCAGCCCGGTGGCCACCAGGTTGTTCTTCAGCCAGCTGAAGGTGGCCTGGTTCTGGGTGCTGTCGATGGTGTAGTTGCCGACGTCGTCGGAGAGGCTGCCGCCGCCGCTCAGCGTCCACAGCATGGACTCGGCCGGCGCCTCCTCCGGCCCGAGCGGCAGCCCGTACGGGGTCACGCCCGGCACCTTGGCCTTGATCTTCTCGGCGTCCTGGCGCAGTTCGTTCCAGGTGGCCGGCGGCTGGGTGATGCCGGCCTGGCGGAAGACGGCCTTGTTGTAGAAGAGCACCCGGGAGGAGGAGACGAACGGGATGCCGTACTGGGTGCCGAGCACCTGCCCGGCGTGCGCGAAGGTGTCCAGGAAGTTGGCCTGGGTGTCCATCGAGAGCACGTCGGCGGCCGGGTACAGCCGGTCCGCCGCGACCTGGTCGGCGAAGCCGCCGGTCTGCAGCAGGTCGGGGGACTTGCCGGCCGCGATCATGTCGTCGACCTTCTTGCCGATGTCGGTCCAGCTGTCCACCTCGACGTCGACCTTGATGCCGGGGTTGGCGGCCTCGAAGCCGTGCGCGATCTCGTCCCAGTAGAGCTTGGAGCTGGTGTCGGCGCTCTCCCCGTAGTCGGCGGCGACCAGCTTGAGGGTGACCGGCCCGTCGTTCTGCCCGCCGCAGGCGCTGACGGCGGTGAGTACCAGTGCTCCGGCCAGCGCGGTGCCGAGGACGCGGGTGGGAACGTGGGCGCGCCTGTTCAACGCGGGTACCGCCTTCAGGGGAGAACTGCGACCGGACGGGGGAATCCGGGAGGGGGGAGGCGCAACACTGCCAAACCCACCGGGCGGTGGTCCACACCACTGTGCCGAGCCCGCCGAGTAGTTATCGAAGTGCGGACGTCATTGCACGATGCGCAACAGAAGGTGAACGGAAGGCGCCCGACGCAAAGCCGCTCACACCGACCCCATCTGCGACAAAGCTCACCTACTTTGGACCAGACCAATCCGACAACTGGACTAGACCTCTTCTACCCGACCAAGGGAAACTGTCCTCCGTGAAGCACGTCATCGCACTCGATGTAGGCGGCACCGGCATGAAGGCCGCGCTGCTCGCCCAGGACGGCTCCGTGCTGTTCGAAGCACGCCGACCGACCGGGCGGGAGCACGGCACGGACGCCGTGGTCGCCGCCATCCTCGACTTCGCCGCCGACCTGGCGGACGAGGGCCGGGGCCGCTTCGGCGTCGCCCCGCTCGCGGCCGGCGTCGCCGTCCCGGGCACGATCGACGAGAGGAACGGCATCGCGGTCTACTCGGCCAACCTCGGCTGGCGGGACCTCCCGCTGCGCAAGCTGCTGGGCGAGCGCCTGGCCGGGCCCGACGGAGCCGCCATCCCCGTCGCACTCGGCCACGACGTGCGCTCGGGCGGCCTGGCCGAGGGCCGACTCGGCGCCGGCCGGGGCGTCGACCGCTTCCTGTTCATCGCGCTGGGCACCGGCATCGCCGGTGCCATCGGCATCGGCGGCCGGATCGAGGCCGGCGCGCACGGCTACGGCGGCGAGATCGGCCACGTCGTGGTCCGCCCGGGCGGACCGCAGTGCGGCTGCGGCGCCCGCGGCTGTCTGGAGACGCTCGCCTCCGCCTCCGCCGTGTCCCGTGCCTGGGCCGCGGCCAGCGGCGACCCCGACGCCGACGCGGCATCCTGCGCCGCCGCGGTGGACGCCGGGGACGACCGCGCGCTCGCGGTCTGGCAGGGCGCCGTCGACGCCCTCGCCGACGGGATCGTGCTCGCCCAGAGCCTGCTCGACCCGTCCACGGTGATCGTCGGCGGCGGGCTGGCCGAGGCCGGTGACACGCTCTTCGGCCCGCTGCGCACGGCGGTCACCGAGCGCCTGACCTTCCAGATGCCCCCGAAGGTCGTACCCGCCATGCTCAAAGACACCGCCGCGTCCCTGGGCGCGGGCCTGCTCGCCTGGGATCTGCTCTCCATGGAGGTGACCGCGTGACCACCGCGGACCGTGACCGTACCGCACTGGCCGGCGCCCGGCTGGTCCTGCCCGGCGGCGTCGTCGAGGGCGGCCGCCTGGCCGTCGAGGGCGACCGGATCGCCGGCCTCGGAGGCGAGAGCGGGCCCGGCGACCTCGACCTGACCGGGTACACCGTCGTGCCCGGGTTCGTCGACCTGCACGTGCACGGCGGCGGCGGTGCCTCCTACGCCTCCGGCATCGCCGAGGAGGCACTGCTCGCCGCCCGTACGCACCTGGAGCACGGCACCACCACCACGGTCGCGTCCACCGTCACCGGGGAGATCGACGAGGTCGCCCGCCAGGCGTCCGTGCTGTCCGAGCTGGTCGAGGACGGCGTGCTGGCCGGCATCCACTTCGAGGGCCCGTTCATCTCCCACAACCGCTGCGGCGCCCACCGCCCCGACCTGCTGCGTGACCCGGACCCGGCGCTGGTGCGCAAGCTGGTCGACGCCGCCCGCGGCCACGCGAAGATGGTCACCCTGGCCCCCGAACTGCCCGGCGGCCTGGACTCGGTGCGGATGCTCGCCGACCTCGGCGTGATCGCCGCCGTCGGCCACACCGACTCCGACTACGCCACCACGCTGGAGGCGATCGACGCCGGCGCGAGCGTCGCCACCCACCTCTTCAACGCCATGCCCGGCATCGCCCACCGCGCCCCGGGCCCGATCGTGGCGCTGCTGGAGGACGAGCGGGTCACCGTCGAGCTGATCAACGACGGCGTGCACCTGCACCCGTCCGTGCTCGACCTCGCCTACGGCACCGCCGGGGCGTCCCGGGTCGCCCTGATCACCGACGCCATGGGCGCGGCCGGCATGGGCGACGGCCTCTACCCGCTCGGCCCGCTCCAGGTCGAGGTCAAGGACGGCGTCGCCCGGCTGGTCGAGGGCGGCGCCATCGCCGGCTCCACGCTCACCCTGGACGTCGCGTTCAAGCGCTCGCTCACCGTCAACGGCCTGACGCTGAACCAGACCGTCGAGTCGCTGTCCGCCACCCCGGCCCGCCTGCTGGGCCTCGCCGACTCGATCGGCTCGCTGGAGACGGGCAAGCAGGCCGACCTGGTCGTGCTCGACTCCGAGGGCTACGACCTGGTCGCCGTCATGCGCCGCGGCCGCTGGGTCCTCGGCGGCGAGCGCTTCGACGTGGTCAAGCCCGCCTGACGGAGCGCCGGAACGCCGACGGCCGCCCTTCCCCCACGGGGACGGGCGGCCGTCTCGCGTTCCGGCTCAGCCGCTCAACCGGTCAGCTGCTCAACCGGTCAGCCGGTCGCATTCGGTTCGAGGGTGATCTGGTCGATCAGGATCGACCCGGAGGGCACGGTGAAGGTGATGCTGTTCGTCCCGGCCTGGAGCTGCGGGAGTATCCAGGTGTTGAACCAGGAGGACGCCGGGTCCTTGCCGGGCACGTAGTTCTTGAAGAGCAGCCCGCTCGGCCAGTCCTTGCCGTTCACCGAGGCGGCGCCCTTCAGGTCCCCGCCGGTGTTGTTGTAGTGCACGTTCAGCTTGTAGGTGCCGGCCGCGGCGACCTCGCCGTTCCAGGTCACCGAGCCGCCCGGCTGGAGCGTCAGGTAGCTGCCGTCGGCGGACTTGGTGCCCTTGACGCCGTTGCCGGACGGCGCGTTCTGGGCCTGGAGCTGGCCCGAGTCCACGGTCAACGGGCCGGCCGGGGCGGTGGTGCTCGCCGAGGCCGAGGCGGTCGGGGACGAACTGCCGGTCGCCGGGGTGCTGGGGGGAGCCGCGGCGGTGGTCTGGGCGCCGCCCTTGGCGGTCTTGTCGCCCTCCGGGTCGCCCTTGGAGAGCGCGATCCCGGCGCCGATCGCTATGGCCGCGACCACCGCGACCGCGCCGATCACCGCGCCCTTGCTCCGGCCGCTGCTCGACCGGTCCTCCCCCGGCTGCGGCCGGGAGTGCTCGGCGTAACGGGTCTGCTGGGTGGGCGCGGTGCCGTGCTCGGGCTGCTGTTGCTGCGGCGGGTACGGCTGCTGGCCGCCGGGGTAGCCCTGCTGCGGCCCCGCCTGCTGGCCGTACTGGGGCTGCTGCGGCCGCGGCTGGTAGGGCTGCTGCCCGTACTGGGCCCGGCCGACCTCCATCGGACGGCTGTACGACGTCCGGGGCACGCCCTGCTGTGGCTCGGCCGGCTGCCCGGAGGCACCCTCCGCCGGGCGGTAGAGGTAGCCGAACGGGTCGTCGTCCTGCGGGGCACCGCCCTCGGGCGCTCCGTTGTTGCCGGCGGTCGTCACGGTGGTCAACTCCCCCATCCGGTTCGCGCCGCCGGGATGCGGGCCGCCGGCGCAGATCATGGACGCTGTCGTACCCGGGAACCCTACCTGTCCTTTGTGACAGCCGGAAAAGAGCCCTTGACAACCCGTGGGTAACCAGGACCGGCGGGCTCAGCCCGCCCGTCGGTGCGAGCGCTCGCCCCGCGCGCCGCGCACCGCGCCGCCCCGGGCCCGCTTCTCGTCGTACATCCGCTCGTCCGCGGTGTGCAGCACCTCCTCGATGCTCATCCCGCAGCCCGCCCAGCCGACGCCGAGGCTCACCCCCACCCGCATCGCCCGGCCGTCGATCCGCATCGGCGGGATGATGGCGCCCCGCAGCCGGTGGGCCAGGTCCTTGGCCTCCTCGCGGCCGATCCCGTCGGCCAGCACGACGAACTCGTCGCCGCCGAGCCGGGCCACCGTGTCGCCGTCCCGGACGGCCTGGCTCAGCCGCCGGGCGACCTCGACCAGCACCGCGTCGCCCGCGTTGTGGCCGAACCGGTCGTTGATCGACTTGAAGCCGTCCAGGTCGCAGAAGAGCACCGCGAGCCCCTTGTCCAGCGACGCCGCGACGCCGGAGCGGAACGGTGCGGACCACGCCTCGCCGCCCGGGCCCTGGTCGGCCGGGACCACCGCGTGCACGTGCTCCCCGTAGCCCGGGGCGAGGCCGTACGGCGGGCCGCCCTCGGGCGTCCCGTAGCCGTGCACCGGCCCGCCGTACGGGTCCGCGCCCTCCAGCCGGTCGTACGCGGCGTGCGCGCTGTAGGAGTCGGCCGGGTAGCCGTACGGCGCCGGGTAGGCCGGCTCGCCCGGCCCGGCGGGGGCCCCGACGGTCTGCGGCTCGGCGCAGAGCCGGCGGCCCAGCCGGGCCTTCAGTTCGGCGCCGTTCGGCAGGCCGGTGAGCGCGTCGTGGCTGGCCCGGTGGGCGAGCTGGAACTCGTGGCGCTTGCGGTCCTCGATGTCCTCGACGTGGGTGAGCAGGAAGCTCGGGCCCTCGGCCGCGTCCGCCACGATCGAGTTGCGCAGGCACACCCACTGGTAGCCGCCGTCCCGCCGGGACAGCCGCAGTTCCGCCCGGCCGCTCTCGGCGCTGGTGCGCTCCAGCAGCGCCCGGTCCTCCGGGTGCACGAGGTCGGCGAAGCTCTGCTGGCGCAGCACCGCGCGGGGGCGGCCGAGCAGGCGACAGAGCGCGTCGTTGACCCTGGTCAGCTGGCCGCGCCCGGCGCCGTGCAGTTCGGTGATGGCCATCCCGCTGGGCGCGTACTCGAAGGCCTGGCGGAAGCTCTCCTCGCTGGCCCGCAGGGCCTGCTGCTCCTTCTCCAGGCGGGCCAGCGCGCGCTGCATCTCGGCCCGCAGCCGGGCGTTGCCGATCGCGATGGAGGCCTGCAGCGAGAACATCTCCAGCGCCTCGCGGGTCCACGCCCCGGGCCGCTTGCCGCTGCGCGGGCGGTCCACCGAGAGGACGCCGAGCAGGTCGCCGCCGGCGCTGTACATCGGGGCGAGCAGCCCGTCGGCGGGGTGCCAGTCGTTGGCGTAGACGGGCAGCGGGCCGTCCCCGATCCAGCGCGGGATGTCGCTGGCGACGGCCCAGCCGCGGTCGTACGGCAGGAAGCGCAGGGTGCCCCAGTGGTCGCTGACGCCGAGCAGCCGGTCCCAGGACTCCCGGGAGCCGACCTGGCCGAGCAGGACGGAGGGGCCGCCCATGGTGCTCTCCTCCAGCTCCCAGACGGCCGCGACCACGAGGTCCCCGTCCGGGCGGACCAGGCTGACCGCGGCGGCGTCGAAGCCGAGCCCGTGCACCGCACCCTCGACGACGGCCTGCAGCGTGCCCGCCAGGCTGCGGGCAGCGTTGAGGTCCGCCACGACCCGGTGCAAGGTGCGGAGGGTCGCGAGACGGACGTACGGCTCCGACTCGGCTTCCATGCGGGGGCTCCCCGGCTGCTTCGGATAGTTCTTGATTGGTTATCGTCCGATTGCCAGAAGAACTGAATCACAGGGAGCACAGCGTTCGGCACGCTCGGTCAGCAATAGGCCATCACTTGTGACTTAAATCACACGACACTAATGCACCCTTAATCAGCTCATCCGCCCCATAGCGGGACATAAAGCGCTATCGGAATATTTCCTTTGGTCGACCGCATTGGCCTCACGCTGAAGCCCGCTGCCGCCCGGCAGGCCCCTTGCTTCACTCCTGAGGGTGAGTCCCGGACCCGGCCGCAACCCCGCCCCGTGCGCCGCTGGTCCTACGACCTCGGCCCGATGCCGATTCCGGCGGCCGCCGACTACCGTGCGGTACGTGTACTCGTCCCCGCAGCCCGAAGCTGCCTCCCACGCCACGCCCGACGAGTTCCGGGCGGCACTCTCCCAGCTCGCCTCCGGCGTGAGCCTGGTGACCGTCCACGACCCGGAGGACGGCGAGGACGTCGGCATGACCGCCACGTCCTTCCTGTCCGTGTCGCTGGAGCCGCCGCTGGTCCTGATCTCGGTCCGAGAGGACTCCCGGATGGACGAGGTGCTCTCCCGCACCGACACCTGGGCGGTCTCGCTGCTCACCGAGGGGCAGAAGGCGCTCGGCTCCCGCTTCGCCATGAAGGGCCGGCTCAGCGACCGGCTGCTGTTCGCGGACACCCCGCACCACCGCGGCCCGCGCTCCGGCGCCCCGCTGATCGACGGCGCGCTCGCCACCGTCGAGTGCCGCACCGAGCAGCGGATACCGGCGGGCGACCACACCCTGCTGCTCGGCCGCGTCCTGGAGGCCGCGGTGCCCAGCCCGGCCGGCCGGCCGCTGCTCTACTTCCGCGGCGGCTACCGCACCCTCGGCTGAGCCGCCCCGGCTACTCGCCGCCCCGCGGCGACTGCCGTCCCTGCTTCAGCTCGGAGCGGCGCCGCTTGTTGGACAGCCGGCGCTCGACCATCCCCCGGCTCGGCCTGGTCGCCCGGCGGGACTTCGGCGGCGGCGCGCACGCCTCGGTCAGCACCGCCGACAGCCGGGCCGCGGCCGCCTCCCGGTTGCGCCACTGCGAGCGGAACTCCGAGGCCTGGATCACCAGCACCCGGCCGTCCACCAGCCGCCCGGCCAGCCGCTCCAGCGCGCGCTCGCGCCACACCTCGGGCAGCGCCTTGGACGCCGCCAGGTCGTAGCGCAGCTCGACCTTGCTGTCGGAGGTGTTGACGTGCTGGCCACCTGGGCCGGAGGAACGCGAGAAGCGCCAGACGAGCTCGGCGTCGGGGACGACCACCGACCCCCGTACGCGGATGGGCTCGGGCATGCGTCCATCATCCCGCGCCCACACCGCCCGGTCACCCGGTTATCCGCGACGGCCGACGGCCCGGTTCCGCACCACCGCCCGCAGCCCGGACAATGGCGTACGTGATCGAGCTCGGCTACTCCCTCTCCAACCGCTTCCCCGACCCCCCGCAGACGGACTACCGCTCCGCCCCGGTGCGGTCCCTGCGGTACGACCTGTTCTGCGGCGACGTCTACCTGGACGCCGAGGGCGCCGAGCTGTCCACCGGCTGGGGGTGGGTGCCGGTGCTCGACTTCGCCTGGGCGCTGTGCGACATCGTCGAGGAGCTGGACCGCGACCCGGACGGCGGCCGGGCCGCCCGGGTGCAGACCGCCGACCTCGACTTCACCCAGAACACCGAGCTGCTGCGGTTCGCCCGCCGCTTCAACTGGGTCGAGATCACCTCGACCTGGCTGCCGGACGAGCCGCCCGCCGTGGTCCGCCACGGCGAGCTGCGGCGCGAGGCCCGGGACTTCCTCCAGGACACCCTCGCCGACCTCTTCGATATGCACCCCGAGCTGGCCGACAATCCGAACATCTGGTCGCTACAGGGCCGGTTCCCCCGGATCTGACCAGGGCATTGTCAGACCTTTGCCAGAGGATTGGCATCCACGAAGAATTCACGGACTTCGCGGAACCAACCCACCGGAGTATGGCGTTGTCCCGGAAAAAGCGAACGAAAGGACTTCAATCGCCATGCCAGTGAGCCTCTCCAAGGGTGGCAACGTCTCGCTGACCAAGGAGGCCCCGGGCCTGTCCGCGGTCAGTGTCGGCCTGGGCTGGGACGTCCGGACCACGACCGGCACCGAATTCGACCTCGACGCCAGCGCGATCGTCCTGAACGCGGACGGCAAGGTGCTCTCCAACGGGCACTTCGTCTTCTTCAACAACACCAGCAGCCCGGACAACACCGTCGTGCACACCGGTGACAACCGCACCGGCGAGGGCGCCGGCGACGACGAGTCGCTCAACGTCAACCTGGCCGGCCTGCCGGCCGAGGCCGTCAAGATCACCTTCCCCGTCACCATCTACGACGGGGTCGCCCGCGGCCAGAGCTTCGGCCAGGTCCGCAACGCGTACATCCGCGTGGTGAACGCCGCCGGCGGCGCCGAGATCGCCCGCTACGACCTCTCCGAGGACGCCGCCACCGAGACCGCCATGATCTTCGGCGAGCTCTACCGCAACGGCGGCGAGTGGAAGTTCCGCGCCGTCGGCCAGGGCTACGCCTCCGGCCTGGCGGGCATCGCCCAGGACTTCGGCGTCCAGCTCTGACACCCCGCCGGGCCCCTCCCGGCCCGGCGCACCGCCGGAACGAAAGCGGCGCGGGACATCGGTCACACCGATGTCCCGCGCCGCTTTCGCGTATCCGGACCTAACGCGAGGCGCGCAGCTCCGGCAGCTGGATCAGCTCGGTCTCGTCCTCCGGGGTCAGGTCCACCACCGCGGGCGCGCCCGGCGCAGGCTCGGCCGCCGGCTGCGACGCCTGCGAGCCGGCCACGGCCTCCTGCACCTCACGAGCCTCCTGGGCCTCCTGCGCCTCGGCCTTCGCCTGCGCGGCCACCGCCTCGTCGCCCACCACGTCGGCCAGGTCCGTGCGCTCGCCCAGTTCGGCGACGCTGCCCACCGCGGGCGCCGGGGCCGCCGCCCGCACGGCCGCGCCCGCACCACGGCCGAAGAAGCTGAAGCCCGGCCCGCGCACCGCCCCGGGCTGCGCCGACCGCGGCCGCTGCCGCTCCACCGGCGCGGGCGCCGCGACCGGAGCGGACGGCGTCCCGCCGAGCTGCCCGACCGTGGCGGTCAGCGCCGGGCGCACCGGCGCGGGCCGCACCGACGCCTGGGTCTGGGTCTGGTCCTGTGCCTGTGCCTGTGCCTGTGCCTGTGCCTGTGCCTGTGCCTGTGCCACCGGAGCCTGCTCCGGAGTCGGCACCGCGGGAGCCACCGGCGCCGGCACCGAGGGCGCCACCACGGCAGGCACGGGCGCCGGGGCCGCAGCGGCCGGCGCCGTACGCGCCCGCAGCGCGACCGCCGAGCCCGCCGTCCGCTCCCGCCGCGCCTCCTGCTCCGCCGCCCGCCGCTCCAGCACCCGCAGCACGGACGCGGCACGGACGAACGCGGCCGGGCTGGCCGGGTACTTGGGGCGGCTCGCGGCGAGCGCCCGCTGGGCCGCCTCGGCCTCCTTGAGCGCCTGCTCGGCCACCGTCACGGCCCGCTCCCGCAGCAGCCGGGCGATCTCGGTCTCGGCCTTCGCCAGCCGCGACTTCTCCGCCGTCAGCCGCCGCCCGAACCGGGTGGCCCGCTCCTCGGCGACCTCAGCCGCGTACTCGGCCTCCGCCAGCTGCTCCTCGAACCGCTCCTCGGCCCGCAGCCGCTGCGCCGCGGCCATCTCGGCGGCCGCCCGGGCCGCCTTGTCCCGCTGCCGCAGCAGCAGCGCGAAGCCGAGCGTCGCGACGACCGCCGCGACACCCACCGAACGCACCAGGACGGCGTCCTGACTGAAGAGCAGGGCGGCCAGCGCAGCGACGAGCAGCACGCCGGCGGCGGTGGGGGGGAAGATCCGGCCGAGGACGGAGGAATGACGGTGGCGTCCGCGAGACATGCCAAGAAACTAGCGTGCGAATTGGGGCCGTGTCAGCCCAGGGTCCTCTTCCGCCCTTGACAGTGCGCAAGTTTTACCGCACGTGCCCGGCGTTTCACTCAAGATCACGAAAAAGGACCTGCTCAGCGGGGCGAGGGCGCCGGGCCGCTCGGATCGTCGTGGTTCTCCGGCAGCTTGCACACGTGCTGCAACCAGAGCGCCGCCGCGATCACCGCGGCCCCCGCCAGCACCGCGAGCCCGGCCGTGACGGCCTGGTCCTTGCGCGCCGACACGTCCAGCTCGCCCAGCAGGAAGATCCCCGCGCCCGCGTAGACGCCGGTGACCACCGCCGAAACCAGCGCGCTGGCCTGCCCCAGCACCACCGCCCGGGCCGCCAGCAGCGGGTCGACGCCCTTCGCGCCGGGCTGCCGCTCGCGCACCGCCTTCAGCCGGGACCGCAACGAGAGGGCGGTCGCCAACAGGACCACCGCCACCGCCGCCAGCACCACCGGCGCCGCGACCGGCACGGCCGGCAGCGTGTCCAGGGAGGCCCAGAGCTTGGCACCGGCCCAGGACAGCGCCGTGGTAGCAGCGGTGATGCCGACCAGCAGGCGGAGGCGAAGCAGCTTCACTCGGAGGAGGTCCTTCCCGGGGTTACCAGAGCCGGCCGTCGCCCGGTGGCCCGGCGCGGCGGCGCCAGGCCACCGTACCGGGCCCGACCGGGCGGGCACCCGCGCGAACGGCGGACACCTACTCGTACGGCCGGGCCCCCCGGTCGAGTTCCCCGGCCGTCCTCACCGGGCCGCCGGGCCGCGGCCGGTCACTCCGGCAGCGTCAGCCGGATGTCGTCCCGCCGCCGGACGCCCTGCGCGCCCGGGCCGCCGAGCGCGTCCAGCAGTGCGCCGACCTGCCCGTGCCCGGGCACCTCGGCCTCCGGCTGGGCGTCCAGCCAGGGGGCGAGCACGAAGGCCCGCTCGTGCGAGCGCGGGTGCGGCAGCAGCAGCTGCGGGTCGTCGCTGAGCACGCCCTCGTAGGCCAGGATGTCGACGTCCAGGGTCCGGGGACCCCAGTGCACCGTCCGGACCCGCCCGAAGGCGTCCTCGATCGCGTTGCCGCGCTCCAGCAGGTCGCGCGGCGGCAGCGAGGTGCGCAGCACGACGACCGCGTTGTAGTAGTTGGGCTGTTCGTCCGGGCCGCCGACGGCCTCGGTCTCGTAGACCGCGGAGACGGCCTTGATCTTGAGCCCGGGGGTGTCGGCGAGCGCGTCGACGGCGCCCTGGAGGGTGTCCAGGCGGTTGCCCAGGTTGCTGCCGAGTGCGATCACCGCGCAGTGCTGGCTGTGCAGTGTGGTGTCGGCGGAGTCCACCCGGCTCTCCAGGTCGAACGTGGTCGGCGAGGCGGTCGGGTCGCTGGTGCTCATCGAGATCCCTCTGCAACTGGAACGGGGCGCACGGCGGCGGTCATGCGCGGCCCCGGTGAATGGTCACGGTCACGTCGTCGAACGGCACGGTGATCGGGGCGTCGGGCTTGTGCACGGTCACCTCGACCTCCTCGACCGCTTCGTGCTTCAGGCACTGGTCGGCGATGCGCTGGGCCAGGGTCTCGATCAGGTCGACCGGCTCCCCGGCGATGATCGCGGTGACCTCCTCGGCCACGAGGCCGTAGTGCGCCGTGCGGGTGAGGTCGTCGCCGGACGCGGCGGGGCGGGTGTCCAGGTACAGCACGAGGTCGACCACGAAGGTCTGGCCCTCGATGCGCTCGCGCTCGAAGACGCCGTGGTTGCCCCGGGCACGCAGCCCCCGCAGGGTGACGCGGTCCAGCAAACGAATCACTGCTCCCAGTCGGACGGGCCCCACCCGGAGAATGGCATGGACGGGCGGGGCGAAGGCGGGCAGCACACCCGCCACTCCGTTTCGAATCTACCCGCGGGCGCTGACAACGTCTGACCGTCCTACCCGGCACGAACCGTCGCCACGCGCACCGGAATGGCGATTGACGTGAACGTTCGGTGACCACTCGGGAATTCCCGGGCGACCTCCCGGCGGCGTTTTCCGAAGGCCGCCCGAATCAGTCCTCGTCCTCGTCGTCGCCGCTGGTCAGAACGGGTGAACCGTGGTGCGACCAGAGCTTCCACCCGCCCGGGGTACGGCGGAACAGATTCGTGGATACGACCTTTCCGCCGACCAGCGGACCGAGTTCCCCCTCCTCCTCCGCCTCGCCGCCGGAGAGGATGTTCTCGGTGCACGTGACAAGGGCCACATCTCCGTGGACCTCGGCCTCGACATCGGTCAGGAAGAACTGGATGTACTCCGTGTTCATCATGATCAGCATGTACGAGCGGGTCACCTGCGCCCGCCCGCGCAGCACCGGCCAGCCGGGGTGCACGCACACCACGCCGCCCTTGTCGTCCGCGTCCGCGGCGCCCAGCCAGGCGTCCTCGACCGCCTCCAGGTCCCCCTCCTCCAGTGCCTGGTAGAGCGCCTGGTTCGCCGCGAGCACCGCCTCCAGGTCCGCCTCGCGGGCCTGGCCGGCCGTTCCGCCGCTCAGCCTGCCGTCACCTGTCACAGACCCTCCCTCACCCCTTGCCGGGCCGCGTGCTGCCAGGCCGCGACCACCCGGACGGCGTCCGCCGTGCCGGACACGTCGTGCACCCGCACCGCCCAGGCGCCGGCCTGGGCCGACAGCACCGACACCGCGGCGGTCGCGTCGTCGCGCTCCCGGGCCGGGCGCAGCGCCCCGGATTGCGGGTCGGCCAGCAGCGTACCCAGGAACCGCTTGCGCGATGCGGCGACGAGGACGGGACGGCCGAGCGCGGTGAGCGCGTCCAGCCGGCCGAGCAGCGCCCAGTTGTGCTCGGGGGTCTTGGCGAAGCCGAGCCCCGGGTCGAGGATCAGCTGGTCCTCCTTGACCCCGGCCGCCAGCAGCGCGTCCACCCGGACGGCCAGCTCGGCGACGACGTCCGTCACCACGTCCCGGTAGACCGCCAGCCGCTCCATGTCCGCGGACTGGCCGCGCCAGTGCATCACCACGAAGGGCGCGCCGGTGTCGGCGACCACCTGTGCCATCGCCGGGTCGGCGAGCCCGCCGGAGACGTCGTTGACGAGCGCGGCACCGGCCGCCACGGCCTGCTCGGCGACGGAGGCCCGCATGGTGTCGACCGACACCACGACCCCGGCGGCGACGAGCTCGCGCACCACCGGCAGCACCCGGCGCAGCTCCTCCTCCTCGGGCACCCGCTGCGAGCCGGGCCGGGTGGACTCGCCCCCGACGTCCACCAGGTCCGCACCGCGGGCGCGCAGGGCGAGCCCGTGCGCGATCGCCTTGGCGGGGTCGTGCCAGAGGCCGCCGTCCGAGAAGGAGTCGGGCGTGACGTTGACCACACCCATCACGGCGCAGCGGTCGAGCCGCGGCAGTCCGGCCGGCAGCGAGAAGGACGGCGAGTTGCTCATGTGCCCATTATCGAACGGGGCCCCCCCCGCGGATTCTCGGCGGGGGCCCCGTTGGTCGCGGCGGTGCCTCAGGCGGCCTCGGTGACGTCGCGGGCGCCCGGGGTGGGCATCAGGCCCTCCCGCTGGCGCCGCCGGCCGAAGCGCGGCATGCCGAGGGTGATGAAGGCCTCGGCCTGCATCGCGGCGAAGCCGATCCGCGGCAGGTCCCGGGTGTTCGGGAAGACCAGGAAGCGCGGTTCCCACTCGGGCTGGAACTTGGCGTTGAACTTGTACAGCGATTCGATCTGGAACCAGCGCGAGAGGAACACCAGCAGTCCGCGCCAGGCCCGCAGCACCGGGCCGGCGCCGATCCGCTCGCCGCGGGCCAGCGCCGAGCGGAACATCGCGAAGTTGAGCGACACCCGGCGCACGCCCATCGCGGGCACGGCCTGGAGGGCGGCGACGATCAGCAGCTCGTTCAGGCCCGGGTCGGCCGCGCGGTCGCGGCGCATCAGCTCCAGCGAGATGCCGTCCGGCCCCCAGGGCACGAAGTGCAGCACGGCCTTCAGGTCGTCGCCGCTCTCGCCCTCCTCCGGGGCCTTGTGGGCGGTGACCACCACGCAGTCGTCGTCCAGCGGGTCGCCGAAGCGCCCGAGGGCCATCGAGAAGCCGCGCTCGGTGTCGGTGCCGCGCCAGCGGGCGGCGGCGTCGGCGATCCGGTGCTTCTCCTCCGGGCTGAGGTCGCGGACCCGGCGCACCTGGCAGGAGTAGCCGTTGCGCTCGATCCGCTTGACCATCTGGCGGACGTTGCGCATGGCCCGGCCGGCGAGCGAGAAGGTGGCGGTGTCGACGATCGCCTCGTCGCCCAGCTCCAGCGCGTCCAGGTCCGCCTCGCGGGTCCAGACCTCGCCGCCGACCTCGCTGCAGCCCATCACGGCCGGCACCCAGGCGTGCTCGCGGGCCTCGGCCATGAACACCTTGATCGCGCCCGGCCAGGCCTCGACGTCGCCGACCGGGTCGCCGGAGGCGAGCATCACGCCGGAGACCACCCGGTAGGAGATCGCGGCCTTGCCGGTGGGCGAGAACAGCACGCTCTTGTCGCGGCGCAGCGCGAAGTAGCCGAGCGAGTCGCGCTCGCCGTGCCGGGTGAGCAGCTCGCGGACCTTCTCCTCGTCCTCCGGGGTCAGCTCCGGCTTGGGCTTGCCCGGGCGCAGCGCCAGGTAGGCGGTGGTGAAGGCGGTCAGCAGGCCCAGCCCGCCGAGCAGGTAGGCGACCAGGTCGGACATCCGGACGTTGTTGTACCGGATCGGCCCCTCGAAGCCGAACAGCCCGTACACGACGTGCTGGAGGCGCTCGGGCAGGGCCGGGTAGCCGATCTCGTACTTGGTCCGGGTGCTCACGATCAGCAGGCCGAGCAGCACGCTGACGGCGCCCATCACGATCAGGTTGACCAGCGCCCGCCAGCGGGTGCGCGGGTCGGCCTTGGCGTAGAACTCGCGCTGGTGCACCAGCATCACCACGAAGACCGCCAGCGAGACCACGGCCGGGCCGACCTGGTGCCAGCGCACGATGTGCAGCGCGGCGCCGACCGGCAGCAGCACGCACACCGCCCGCCAGGCCCGCCGCTTGCGCCGGCGCAGCGCGTGCGCGAGCAGCACCAGCAGCAGGCCGACCATCATCGTCCCGACCGCGGCCAGCGAGGTGGTGCCGCCGGGCAGCTGCCCGGTGAAGGTGTGCATCTTGGAGTGCCGGAGCTTGGGGAACACCGCGCTGGCGATGTCGACCAGGCCGATCAGCAGACAGGCGTACCCGACCGCGCGGGGCAGCCAGGCCCTCGGAACGGCCGCCGCCTGGGTGCGAAGCGTCTGCAGGCCGCGTCGACGACGCGGCTGCTCGGGGCTCGGCTCAACGGACACGGGAACGCTCATGGAAGCTCAGCGTAGAGGCTGCGGGACGCCGTCCGGTCACTCCGGGGGAGCACGTGTGATGGACCTTCAATGCCTTTTCCTTCATCAGGCAATGCGCATACCAAGGATCCGGAAACGGTCGGTAAACCGGTGCCGTGGGCGCGCTGCGGTGGAGCCGGGGACGGAGCCGAAGCCCTGCCGCCGCGTGGCGCGGCAGGGTCCTCCGGTACGCCGTACGTACGGTGGACGCCGCATTCTAGGGCGCCGGTTGCCTGCGGCTCCCCCCGCCCTCCCAGCTCGCCCGGGCATCCGGACAGCCTAGTCGCGGTGGCCGGAGCTGACGGGCCGCCAGACGATGAGGCGTGCACCGACAGTGTCCCATCGGAAGGCCGACTGCATGGAACTGACCAGCGACGCACTGGTGAACTCGCTGCTCGCACTCGGCGCCGCGGCTCTCGTCACCACCCTGTGGCTCTGGCCGCGGCTGGCGCGCCAGCGCCCGCTGCCCGTCCTCGGCCGGATCGGCCTGCTGACCGTCACTCAAGTCGCGGTCGTGGCCGTGCTGGCGCTGGCGGTGAACAACTCCTTCGGGTTCTACACCTCGTGGGACGACCTGCTCAGCCCCGGCAGCACCAAGCTCGCGCTGACCAGCAACGAGAACCACAAGGGCGGCACCTCGGCCTCGGACACGCCGGTCCAGCCGACCACCGAGGGCGGTCTGGAGACCGTCACCGACCTGCCCAAGGGCCCGCCCGAGGAGACCGGCAAGGTCGAATCGGTCCGGGTCACCGGCAAGGAGACCGGGCTGTCCGACCAGCTGTTCGTCTACCTGCCGCCCGAGTACTTCGACCCGAAGTTCGCCCTGGTCCGCTTCCCCGTCCTGGTCGCCATCTCCGGCTTCCCCGGCACCACGCTCAACCTGATCAAGGAGCTGCCCGTCCTGCGCACCGCGGGCGAGCTGCAGAAGTCCGGCAAGATGCCGCCGACCATCGTGGTCATGGCCCGCCCGACGGTCGCCCCACCGCGTGACACCGAGTGCGTGGACGTCCCCGGCGGCCCGCGCGCCGAGACCTGGTTCACCAAGGACCTGCCGGAGGCGCTCCGCACCGCCTACCGGACCGGCCGCTCGGCCGCCTCCTGGTCCGTCTTCGGCTACTCGACCGGGGGCAGCTGCGCGCTGCGGCTGGCGATGCGCTTCCCGAACGTCTACGGCAGCGGGGTGGGCCTGCACAGCGAGTACAAGGTCAAGGAGGACCAGTTCACCGGCGGCGACCTGTTCGCCGGCGACGCCGCCCTGGCGCAGCAGAGCGACCTCGACTGGCGGCTGACGAACCTCCCGGCCCCCGCCCTCTCGCTGCTGGTGGTCTCCTCCCGCAAGGAGGGCGACTTCGCGCAGACCCTCCAGTTCGTCGGCCACGCCCAGCAGGTCGCCGCGGCCAACCCGCAGTTCAAGGTCGACTCGCTCTACCTGGACGACGGCGGCCACAACTTCGACAGCTGGACCCGTGAGCTGCCGTCCTCGCTGGAGTGGATCGGCGAGCGGCTCGGCTGACGCGGGCGGGTGGCGCGGGCAGGCGACGGCCGGCCGGTCCGAGGGACCGGCCGGCCGTTGCGCTATCGGCCGATGATGAGGCTCATCGCCTCGGCCCGGGTCGCCGGGTCGCGCAGCTGGCCGCGGACGCACGAGGTGATGGTCTTGGCGCCGGGCTTGCGGATGCCGCGCATCGACATGCACATGTGCTCGCACTCGACCACGACGATCGCCCCGCGCGGCTCCAGGATCCGCATCAGCGCGTCGGCCACCTGGCTGGTCAGCCGCTCCTGCACCTGGGGGCGGCGGGCGTAGACGTCGACCAGCCGGGCCAGCTTGGACAGGCCGGTGATCTTGCCGCTGGCGGACGGGATGTACCCGACGTGCGCCACGCCGCGGAACGGCACCAGGTGGTGCTCGCAGACGGACGTCAGCTCGATGTCCTTCACGAGCACCATCTCGTCGTGCCCGAGGTCGAAGGTGGTGGTGAGGACGTCCTCGGGCTCCTGCCAGAGGCCCGCGAATATCTCCTTGTAGGCGCGCGCGACCCGGGCCGGGGTCTCCAGCAGCCCCTCGCGGTCCGGGTCCTCACCCACGGCGAGCAACAGCTCGCGGATGGCGTTCTCGGCCCGCTTCTGGTCGAAGGTCCCGACGGTGGGTGGACCGTCGAGCGTCACCGGGTCGATCATGCGGGCCTCGCTTACTTGGGACGACTTTGCTGAACAGCACGGATGCCGCGTCTCCAGGGTACAAACCCCGGTGACGCGGCATCCATTCCGTACGGTGCGCGGGATCAGCCCTCGGCGGGCGGCTCCGTGCTCGGCAGCGGCGGGAGCTTCACGATGTCCACCGGGGCGGTGTCGATCGCGGCGGCGCCGTTGGTGAGCGCCAGCTCCTTCGGGGACTGCACCGGAGGCCGGGTGGACGGCGTGCGACGGGACGAGCCCGTCCAGGCCGGCCGGGCCGGGCGCCGGACGATCGTGGCGAAGATCTCCGCGATCTGCTCCTTGTTCAGGGTCTCCTTCTCCAGGAGCTCCAGAACCAGGTTGTCGAGCACGTCGCGGTTCTCGACCAGGATCTCCCAGGCCTCGTTGTGCGCGTTCTCGATGAGCTTCTTGACCTCTTCGTCCACCAGCCCGGCGACCTCTTCCGAGTAGTCGCGCTGGTGGCCCATCTCACGGCCCAGGAACGGCTCCGCGTTGTCCGAGCCGAACTTGATGGCGCCGAGCCGCTCGGTCATGCCGTACTGGGTCACCATGGCCCGGGCGGTGGCGGTGGCCTTCTCGATGTCGTTCGACGCACCGGTGGTCGGGTCGTGGAAGACCAGCTCCTCCGCCGCGCGCCCGCCCAGCATGTAGGCCAGCTGGTCGAGCATCTCGTTGCGGGTGGTGGAGTACTTGTCCTCGTCCGGCAGCACCATGGTGTAGCCGAGGGCCCGGCCGCGCGAGAGGATCGTGATCTTGTGCACCGGGTCGCTGTTGGGGCACGCCGCCGCCACCAGGGCGTGGCCGCCCTCGTGGTACGCGGTGATCTTCTTCTCCCGCTCGGACATGATCCGAGTGCGCTTCTGCGGACCGGCCACGACGCGGTCGATCGCCTCGTCCAGGATGCCGTTGTCGATCAGCTTCTTGTCCGAACGGGCCGTCAGCAGAGCGGCCTCGTTGAGGACGTTCGACAGGTCCGCGCCGGTGAAGCCGGGGGTGCGCTTGGCGACGGCCGAGAGGTCGACGTCGGGCGCGATCGGCTTGCCCTTCTGGTGCACCTTGAGGATGTCCAGCCGGCCCTGGAGGTCGGGGCGCTCGACCGAGATCTGACGGTCGAAGCGGCCCGGGCGCAGCAGCGCCGGGTCCAGGATGTCGGGGCGGTTGGTGGCCGCGATCAGGATCACGCCACCCTTGACGTCGAAGCCGTCCATCTCGACCAGCAGCTGGTTGAGGGTCTGCTCGCGCTCGTCGTGACCGCCGCCCAGACCCGCACCGCGGTGCCGGCCGACGGCGTCGATCTCGTCGACGAAGACGATCGCCGGGGCGTTCGCCTTGGCCTGCTCGAAGAGGTCGCGGACGCGGCTGGCGCCGACACCCACGAACATCTCGACGAAGTCCGAGCCGGAGATCGAGTAGAACGGCACCCCGGCCTCGCCCGCGACGGCACGCGCCAGCAGGGTCTTGCCGGTACCGGGCGGGCCGTAGAGCAGCACACCCTTGGGGATCTTGGCGCCGACGGCCTGGAACTTGGCCGGCTCCTGGAGGAACTCCTTGATCTCGTGGAGCTCCTCGACCGCCTCGTCGGCGCCCGCGACGTCCGCGAAGGTCGTCTTCGGGGTGTCCTTGGTGAGCAGCTTGGCCTTGGACTTGCCGAACTGCATGACCCGGGAGCCGCCGCCCTGCATCTGATTCATCAGGAACAGGAAGACCAGGACGATGATGACGATCGGGAGCATCGACAGCAGCAGGCTGACGAAGGTGCTCTGCTTCTCGGGGCTGATGGTGTAGCCCTCGGCGAGCGTGCTCTGGTCGTTGTCGTTGATCTGGGCCTGGAGCTTGTCGGCGATCGCAACACCCTGGTCGCCGATGTACGAGGCCTGGAACTTGCTGCCGGACGGCGTCTTGCCGGTACCGGCGTTGGACAGCGTGGCGCCGTCCTTCAGCTGGATCTTGATCGTGTTCGAGTCACCAGTGGTGATCTGCGCCGACTTGACCTGCTTGGCGTCGATCGCCGCGACGACCTGACCGGTGTCCACCGTCTTGTAGCCGTTCGAATCCGAAACGACCTGCATCAAGACGATGACGGCGAGGACGGCCAGCACGATCCACATGATCGGCGCACGGAAGTATCGCTTGACGTCCATCCATGCGGGGCGTTGCCGCCCCGTCCCTCCTGCCACTCAGCGGCGCCGCGGGCTGGGTGCCGCCGGCGCATCCTGGTCGGTGCTCATGTGAAGAGCGGTTTTAATGGACCGTACCGCAGTCACACCCGCGCATGGCGGGAGCGCAGCGACACGGCCGTCGTTCTTGGTCCCCCCGGTCCAACGGGCGGGAACCGGCTCCTGTTCCCATCCGTAGCCCGAACGGAGTCCTCAGCCCCCGTAGACGTGCGGGGCGAGCGTCCCGATGAAGGGCAGGTTACGCAGCTTCTCCGCGTAGTCCAGGCCGTAGCCGACCACGAACTCGTTCGGAATGTCGAAACCGACGTACTTCACGTCGATCTCGACCTTGGCCGCGTCCGGCTTGCGCAGCAGGGCGCAGACCTCCAGCGAGGCCGGGCCGCGCGAGCTCAGGTTGCCCAGCAGCCAGGACAGGGTCAGACCGGAGTCGATGATGTCCTCGACGATCAGGACGTCCCGGCCGGCGATGTCGGTGTCCAGGTCCTTCAGGATGCGGACCACGCCGGAGGACTTGGTGCCCATGCCGTAGGAGGACACCGCCATCCAGTCCATGGTGACCTGCGAGTGCAGGGCCCGGGCGAGGTCGGCCATGACCATCACAGCCCCCTTGAGGACGCCGACGATCAGCAGGTCCTTGCCTGCGTAGTCCCGGTCGATGCGCTCGGCCAGCTCCAGGAGCTTGGCGTCGATCTCGTCCTTGCTGATGAGCACCTTCGCGAGGTCAGCGCCCATGTCGTTCTGGTCCACCGGGGATACGTCCTCAAACGTTCGGGGTCTGTGTGGCCGGCGGCCGACTACCCCGGGACATGCCCGTCCGTCAGTCGCCCTGCCGCCGAAAGACCAGCGTGCCACACCTGCGGGTGGCCTCGACGCCCCCGGGTAGGTGCAGCGGCCCCTGGCCGCGCCATCCGGTGACCAGCAGGTCGATCGTCTCCAGGTGCCGTGCGAACAGGTCCCCGGCCGGGCAGCCCGCCCGCAGCGCGGCCCGGCGCAGCACCCGGCGGCGGACCGCGGGCGGGAGTTCGGCGAGTTTCACGGCGTCCAGGGCGCCCTCACCCGTCCGGAGGTCGCGTTCGGCCAGGGAGGCCCACTGGTCGAGGGCGTCCGCGTCGTCGCGGAACAGCCGGGCGGTGCGGGCCAGCGCCTCGACCACCCCGCCGCCCAGGTGCTTCTCCAGCACCGGCAGCACCTCGTGCCGGACCCGGGAGCGGGTGTAGGCGGGATCACAGTTGTGCGGGTCGTCCCAGACCGGGATCGCCTGGGCGGAACAGGCCTGCCGGGTGGCCGCCCGGTCCAGCTCCAGCAGCGGGCGGCGGTAGCGGCCCTTCTGCGCCGGCATCCCGGCCAGCGAGCGGGAGCCCGAACCACGCGCCAGGCCCAGCAGCACCGTCTCGGCCTGGTCGTCCCGGGTGTGGCCGAGCAGCACTGCGACCGCGCCGAGCCGTTCGGCGGCCGCGTCCAGGGCCGCGTAGCGGGCGTCCCGGGCGGCGGCCTCCGGGCCGCCGGACCGGCCGACGCGCACCGGGATCGCCTCGACCGGGTCCAGGCCGAGCGAGCGCAGCCGTTCGGCCACCTGGGCGGCCCGGTCGGCGGAGCCGGGCTGCAGGCCGTGGTCCACGGTGACGGCGCCGACCCGCAGGCCGATCTTGGGGGCTTCGAAGGCGGCGGCGATGGCCAGCGCCATCGAGTCGGCGCCGCCGCTGACGGCGACCAGCACCAGCGGGGAGCCGGGGGCCGCTGGGGTCCGGGGCAGTCCGGACGGGTGCCGGGCGGCGTTGCCGATCAGGGTGGTGCCGACGGCGGCGCCCACCAGGGGCGCCCCGGCCGGGCGCTCGCGGGGCTCGCGCACGGGCGCGGTGAAGGTGGTACCGGCCTCGGCGGCGAGGTCGGTGAGCGTGCGGCGGACGGCCAGGCGTATCGCTGCGACTGCGGGGTGTGGACCCACGGCGGACGACTCCTCGACGGAGGGGACAGGACGGCGGCTCGCGCGGCTGGGCCGCGCAGCTTCATGAGCGCCCTGTTACCGGGCGCTCACAGATGGTGGCAGAAAGGAGCACCCCGCTACGCCACCCGCGCCACCGGTACGACCACCGTCCCACGTTCGGGTGAATGGAGAAACGTATCTTCACCCTCCGGCTGCCCGATTGGACCACTCGTACGAGCGGGTTTGACCACCACCGACCACCGCGCGGCGCTTGGGGTCCGAGCCCCGTCCGCGCCCGCCTCAGCGGGCGACGCGGGCGACCCAGGCGGCCGGATCGTGGATCTCCTCCTTGGTCGGCAGCGTGTTCGGGGAGGTCCAGACCCGGTTGAAGCCCTCCATGCCGACCTGCTCCACCACCCCGCGCACGAACACCGCGCCGTCCTGGTACTGGCGCAGCTTGGCGTCCATGCCGAGCAGCCGGCGCAACAGCAGGTCGAGCCGGTTCGCCCCGCGGTCCCGGCGCTGCTGGAACTTCTCCCGGATCTCCGCCACCGTCGGCACCACCGCCGGGCCGACCCCGTCCATCACCACGTCCGCGTGGCCCTCCAGCAGCGACATCACCGCCGTCAGCCGGCCCAGGATCTCGCGCTGCGCCGGCGACTGGACGACCTCCATCAGCCCCGCCGACGGCACGCCCTCCCGGCCCCCGACACCCGGCAGCCCACCGCCGAGCGAACCCGCCGCGTCCCGCAGCCGGTCCAGCAGGGCGCCCGGATCCACGTCCGTCTCCGCCAGGAAGGACTGCACCTCGGACTGGATGTGGTCGCGCAGCCACGGCACCGCGGTGAACTGCGTCCGGTGCGTCTCCTCGTGCAGGCAGACCCAGAGCCGGAAGTCGGACGGGTCGACGTCCAGCTCCCGCTCGACGTGCACGATGTTCGGCGCCACCAGCAGCAGCCGGCCCGGCCCCGGGCCCTCCGGCCCCAGCCGCGGCTTGTCGAACAGCGCCGCCGGGCTGTCCGGGGCCTCCAGCGAAGGCTCCGCCGGGGCGAAGGTCTCGTACTGGCCGAGCACCTTCCCGGCCAGGAATGCCAGCAGCGCGCCCACCTCGATGCCGGTGGCCTTCTCCCCCACCGCGCCGAACACCCCCGCCGTCGGGCTGCTCGCCCGGCGCGCCTGGAGCTTCTCCACCAGCGGCTGGACCACCGTGCGGAAGCCGGCCACGTTCGCCCGCACCCAGCCCGGGCGGTCCACCACCAGGACCGGCGTCGCGGTGGCCGCCGTCAGACTGCTCGACCGCATCCCCGTGAACGCCCGGACGTGCTCCTCGGCCTCCAGCGCGTGCCGGCGCAGTTCGGCGACCACGGCCGCCGCCTCCGCCCGACTCACCTCCGGCCCCGGCCGCACCAACCTGGTCGCGGTTGCGACCGCGAGATTCCAGTCGACCATGCCAGCACCGCCACTCGCGCTCGTCATGCCCTCACCGTACGTGCTCCCACCCACCAGCGGCAGCCACCCGCGACGAACACCCTCACCCCGCCCCCGGCGGGGCCCGGGGCGGGGGCGCGGGCGGGTCAGCGGCAGCCGCAGGTGGCGAGGCGGGCGGCGATGCGGTCCATGGCGGCGCGGGCGGTGTCGGCGGGGGCCGTGGTGCGGGTCATGACGGCGAAGGCCAGAAGGCGGCCGTCGGCGTCGACGACGGTGCCGGCGAGGGTGTTGACGCCGCTGAGGGTGCCGGTCTTGGCGCGGATCAGGCCGGCCGCGGCGGCGGCGCCCGAACCGCTCCCGTAGCGCTTGCCGAGGGTGCCGGTGAAGCCGGCGATGGGCAGGCCGGTGAGGACCGGGCGCAGGGCCGGGTGCTGGTCGGAGGCGGCCAGGGCGAGGAGTTGGACGAGGACGGCCGGCGGGACGGCGTTGCCCGGGTGCAGTCCGCTGCCGTCGTTCAGGGACACGCCCGTCATCGGCACGCCGAGCTTGGCGAGTTCCCGGGTGACGGCGGTGGCGGCGCCCTCGAAGCTGGCCGGCTGGCCTGCGGCGAGGGCCGCCTGACGGGCCATCGCCTCGGCGAGCTGGTTGTCGGAGGTGGTGAGCATGCGCTCGACCAGCCGGGCGACGGTCGGCGAGTCCACCCGGCCGAGGACGGTGGCGGCGGGGGTGGCCGGGGCGGCGGCGGGCTTGGCCGTGCCGTCGACGGTGACGCCCTGGGCCTTGAGCAGGGCGGCGAAGCTCTCGGCGGCCTTCCCGGCCGGGTCGGCGACCCGGGCCGGCGCCTCGTCGCGGCTCTTGGGGTCCACCCTGCCCTCGTCGGCCATCAGCGGGACGACCAGGGCGATGTTCTGCGCGTCGTGGTTCTTGTGCTGCGGATTGCCCGCGTACATCGACAGGTCGTAGTCGAGCTTGACGGTGGTGGTGCCGGCGGCCTTGAGGGCGGCGGCGGTCTGCCGGGCCAGGGCGTCGAGCGAGGCGGGGGCGGTGTCGGCATCGGCCGCCTGACCACCGATCTGGACCTGGTCGGCGGGCAGCGCGGTGAGCGTCGGGTCGCCGCCGCCGACCAGGGTGATCGTGCCGGGGTCCGCGCCCCGGACCACCCGGGTGGTCAGCCGGGTGTCGCCGGGGGTCAGCGACAGGGCCGCGATCGCGGTGGCCAGTTTGGTGGTGGAGGCGGGGGTGCCCGGGGTGTTCTCGCCGGAGCCGTACAGGAGTTGGCCGCCGGCGGCGTCCGCGACGGCGAAGGTGACGGTGCCGAGGCTCTTGTCGGCGACGGCGGCGGCGAGCGCCTGCTGGAGGCCCTGGGCGGTGGGTGCGGCGGCGGAGCCGCCGGCCTCGACGGTGGCCAGGACGGCGCCGGGGGCGGGGGCGGGGGCGGGGCGGGCGCCGCCACCCGGGGCGGGGGTGGAGCCGGTGGGGCCCGTGGAGCCGGTGCCGGTGGGCGTGGAGCCGGCGGCGGTGCCGGGGGCGGTGGGCTGTTCGGCCGGGCGGGTGGCCGGGGTGTCGCCCGGTCCGGGCTTGCCGTCGCCCCTCCCCCGACCGCCCTTCCCACCGTCGCGGCCGTCCCGGCCGTCGCCCCGGCCGTCGCCCTCGCCGTGCTCGGTGCTGTGGCCGCCGGGGCCCGGGGAGGGCTGCGCGTACGCTCCGCCCGAGGTCAGGACCGTCCCGGCGACCAGCAGGGCCGCTCCGAACAGTCCGGCGGCCGTCCCCCTGCGGCGGCGCGCCGCCCCGACCCCTGTTCCCACCGACCGGCCCCTTTCCCGAGCACTCACTCCCGTAGGAGACACTTGGATTCTGTCAGTCCCTACCTTGGAGGAACCGTTGGAATTCGACGTCCTTATCGAAATCCCGAAGGGCTCTCGTAACAAGTACGAGGTCGACCACGAGAGCGGCCGGCTGCGGCTCGACCGGATGCTCTTCACCTCGACCCGCTACCCGGCCGACTACGGCTACGTGGAGGGCACGCTCGGCGAGGACGGCGACCCGCTGGACGCGCTGGTGATCCTGGACGAGCCGACCTTCCCGGGTTGCCTCATCAAGTGCCGCGCCATCGGCATGTTCCAGATGACCGACGAGGCCGGCGGCGACGACAAGCTGCTGTGCGTTCCGGCCACCGACCCGCGCTGGGAGCACCTGCGGGACATCCACCACGTGTCGGAGTTCGACCGTCTGGAGATCCAGCACTTCTTCGAGGTCTACAAGGACCTGGAGCCCGGCAAGTCCGTCGAGGGCGCCAACTGGGTCGGCCGCGCCGAGGCCGAGGCCGAGGTCACCGCTTCGATCAAGCGTCTGGCGGAGCAGGGCGGTCACTGAGCCGTCGTTCCGATCTCGTTCGATCAGATCGTTCTGAGCAGTTCGAGGTAGGTCGGGGCAGCCGGAGGCCGGGGTTCGCGGATTCGTCCGCGGGCCCCGGCCTTCGCCGTGTCCGGGGCCGGGCGCGGCCGTCTTGCCGACAGCCTGTCGCCACGACGGCTTGTTAGGTTAGGCTAACCAAAACAGTCGGGGCCGAATCCGATCCTGGAGGCCGCATGCCCACGCCCGAGCCCGTCCCGTTCTCCACCGCGCTCCGCACCGCCAGCAGCGAGGAGCACGAGGCTGCGGAACAGTCCTCGTTCATGAGCCACCTGCTGGGCGGACGGCTCGGCATCGAGGCCTACGCCGACCTCACCGGCCAGCTCTGGTACGTCTACCGGGCCCTGGAGAGCCGCGCCGGACACCTGGCGGAGCACCCGCTCGCCGGGCCCTTCATCGACCGGGCGCTGCTGCGCACCGCCGCCATCGAGCGCGACCTGGCGCACCTGCGCGGGCCGGACTGGCAGGACGGCCTGGCGCCGCTGCCCGCCACCGCCGCGTACGTCGCGCGGGTGGAGGAACTGGCCGAGACGTGGCCGGCCGGGTACATCGCGCACCACTACACCCGCTACCTGGGCGACCTGTCCGGCGGTCAGATCATCCGCGGCATCGCCGAGAAGACCTGGGGCTTCGAGCGCAAGGGCGACGGCGTGCGGTTCTACGTCTTCGAGGAGGTCGACAACCCGGCCGCCTTCAAGCGCGACTACCGGGCCCGACTGGACGCGGCCGGGCTGGCGATGGACGAGGTGGAGCGGCGCCGGGTGGTCGAGGAGTGCAAGCGGGCCTTCGTGCTCAACGGCGCGGTCTTCCGGGACCTGGACGCGCGCTACCCGCTGAGCGCCTGAACGTTTCCCCGTAGGGCGCACCCACCCGGGTGCGCCAACGGACCGGCCCCCGGGGGGGGGGTGTGGGCGGGGGCCGGGGGCGGCCCCCGGGGGGGGGGGGGGGCGGCCGCCCCCCCGGGGGGGCGCCCCCCCGCGGGGGCGGCGCCCCCCCCCCC
>NZ_JBHWIO010000068.1:1892-16398 GCF_042732075.1 Kitasatospora sp. NPDC059812 | reverse complement strand
GCGCGATTCGGGTGGGCCCCCGTCTTGTCTCCCGTTCGCCCGCCCCCGCGGGGGGCCCCAACCCCCGGGGCCCGCGGTTGGTTTGCGCCGCGGGGGCCGTCGCGCGTCCCGGGGGTGCGTCAGGAGCGCGCGCCGCGCCGGGTGCGCACCAGCACGGTGGCGCTGCCGCCGACCAGCAGCAGACCGGCTGCGGTGGCCAGCAGCGGGACCACCGGGGTCTGCGAACCGGTGGCGGCCAGCACGCCGCCCGCACCGCCCGCAGCGCCCGCACCGGTCAGGCCGCCGCCGGTGGTCAGCGAGGCGCCGCCGACCGTACCGGTGCCCGAACCCTGGCCTCCGGCAGGCTGGTTGGCGCCGCCAGTACCGGCGCCGGCACCGGACCCGGCGGTCGGCGGGGTGGCCGGCAGCTTGGCGTCCTTGTCGAACGCCAGGGTGGCGCTGACCGGGTCCAGGACCGTGCCCGCCGGGTAGTTGGAGAACACCGGGACGCCCTCGGCGGTGAGCGTGGCCGGGACGCCGGAGAGCGTCACCACGCCGTTGACCGGCTTCAGGGCGGAGGCGGGCACGTCCAGCTTGGCGATCCGCGCGCCGCTCAGCGACGTCGCCTTGCCGTCGGGGGACTTGCCGTTCACGTCGGCGGTCAGGAAGGCGCCGCCCTGGTCGATCGTCAGGCCCAGCTTGGAGAGCGTGGTGTCGAGCGCCCAGCCGTCCTTGCCCGGGTGGCCGAGGAAGCGGACCGAGCCGTCGAACGCGGCGGTCAGCGAGTGGTCGGCGGTGTTGTAGCCGCCGGTGGCGCCGCCGAAGCGGTAGTCGGCCGCGCCGCCGCCGAACTCGACCTTGCCGCTCGCCATCGGGGTGGCCAGGTACGCGCGGAAGCTCTCCTTGACCTTCCAGTCGAGGGTGCCGTTCAGCACGGGCAGCCGGCCGGGGGCACCGGTGGGCGCCGGGGTCCCGGTCGCGGACGGGGTGGCGCTCGCGGACGGCGAGGCGGTGGCGCTCGGCGACTGCGTCGCGGACGGCGTCGTGGTGGCCGACGACGTGGCGGAGGGCGTGGCCGACGGCGTGCCGGTGGCGGACGGCGAGGCGGTCGGCGTGCCCGTGGCGGTCGGGGTCGATGTCGGGGTCGGGGCCGTCGGCGAAGCGGTGGCGGTCGCCGTGGCCGTCGGCGACGGCGTCGCCGGGCTCTGCTTCAGCAGCAGCGACAGCGGGTCCATGTCCGTCCCGGCCGTGTAGAAGCCCGCGAAGGCCTTGGCGCCCTGCTCGGTCAGCTTCGCCGCCGTCGGCACCCCGGTGGTGGTGTCCCGCCCGACGGTGAACGTCACCAGCGGCACGTCGTCCCGTCGGGTGACCTCGGTGGCCCCCATCGACTCCTTGGACGCGGTGTCGGCGGTGAGCGTGCCGGTCGTCCCGGCGGTGGTGACCTTGAGGTCGCTGAGGGCGACGTCCAGCGCGCCGTGGTGGGCGGTGAAGCGGACCCCGCCGGTGAAGGAGGAGCTCAGCGCGTGGGTGGCGAGGTCGTACGTGGCGTTCGCCAGGCCGAAGTGGAAGGTGCCGTCGGCGTTGGTGGTGGCGCCGCCGGTCAGTTCGATAGCGCCGCCCTGGGAGGCCGGGCCGCTGACGTAGCTGCGGAAGCTGGCCTTCACGCCCCAGTCCAGCGCGCCGGTGTCGTACGTGACGCTGCCGGGGCCGCCCGCGCCGAAGGCCAGTGCGGGGGCGCCGAGGGCGGTCAGGCCGAGGCCGGCGGTGGCGGCCGCGAGGGCGGCCAGCCGGGTGCGGTTGCGGGACATGGTGGGTACTCCGTTCGGATGGGGCGGGGGGAGGGAGCGGGGGGACGCTCCGGGGTGTCAGGCCGCGTCGCCGGGGCCCGGCGCATCGCCGGGGCCGCCGTCAGCGCCCGCGCCCGACGCGGCGGCCGCGCGGCGGCGCCGGACGAGCAGGCCGCCGGTCACGGCGAGCGCGGCCACCAGCACGGCGCCGCCGGCCACGGCCGCCACCGGGAAGCCGCCCGGGGAGGAGGAGGCGACGGGCGCGGCGGAGGGGCTGGTGGCGGGGGTCGCGGTGGCGCTCGGCGCGGTGGCCGGGGCGCTGCCGAGGTCGGGCAGCGGGGGCAGCGCCGCGGCCGGGTCGAGCGCGACGGCGAAGCTCAGCGGGTCCATCTCGGTGCCGGCCGGGTAGAGGCCGCCGAAGGCCTTGGCGCCGCCCTCGGTGAGCTTCAGCGGCACCTCGACGGCCTTCAGCAGGCCGCCCTCGGGCTTGAGGCCGGCCGGGTCGAAGGCGCCCAGCTCGACGCCGGTGAGCTGCTGGGTGGCGCCGTCCGGGGTCCGGCCGGAGACGTCCGCGACCAGTCGGCCCTGGCCGCCGGCCACGGTGACGCCCGGGTTGGCGAGGGTGAGGTCCAGGCCGTAGGTGTCGCCGCTGCGCAGGCCGGTGAAGCGCACGGTGCCGGTGAAGGCGGCGGTGAGGTCGCCGTTGGCGGGGTCGTAGCCGCCCTTGGCCGGGGTCCAGCGGAAGTAGGCGCCGCCGTCCGCCGCGCCGGCGCCGAGTTCCCAGCGGCCCTGGGCGATCGCGCCGGTGACGTAGTCGCGGAAGGTGCGGCGCACGCCCCAGTCGAGGGCGCCGTTGGCGAACTCGGTCCTGGCGGGGGCCTGGGCGCCGGGCGGGGTGGTCGGGGTCTCGGCGGACGGGGTCTCGGCGGTCGCCGACGGCGTCGGCACGGCGGCCGCCGAGGGGGTGGCCGCGGCGGTCGGCGACGGGGCCGGCGAAGTCGGCTGCGCGGCGGGCAGGTTGACCGAGAGGGTGAGCGGGTCCAGGGCCGTCCCGGCGGGGTAGAAGTTGCCGAAGGCCTTGGCCCCGGCGTCGGTGAGGGTGCCCGGCACGTTGCTGAGCGTCAGGGTGCCGGCCGCGCCGCGCAGGTCGACGCCAGCCAGTGAGAGCTCGGCCAGTTTGGCCTGGCTTGCGCTGCTGACCTGCCCGGTGTCCTTGGACTTGCTGCTGACGTCGGCGTACAGCCCGGCCGCGCCGCCCTGGACGGCCCGGACGGTGAGCCGGGCGAGGCTCAGGTCGAGCGCGTTGGCGCCGTTCTCCTGGTGCCCGGTGAACCGGACCCCGCCGGAGAAGGCGGCGGTCAGCGCACCGGTCGCCGGGTCGTAGCCGCCGGTCGCGGAGTGGAACCGGAAGGTGCTGCCGCCGACCGTGGCCGCGCCGCCGTTGAGCGTCCAACTCCCCTTGGCGATGGGGCCGGTGATGTACGTCAGGAAGGACTGCTTGATGCCCCAGTCCAGCCGCCCGCCGGCGACCTTGCCCTCCGCCGCGTGCGCCGGGCCGGGTGAGAGGCCCACCGCCAGCAGGGCGGCGAGGGCGGCCACCAGGGTGGCGGCCAGACGGCGGAGCCGGCTGGACAGGGGCACGGCGGATCACTCCTCGGCGGGGTGCGGTCAGTGGTGGTGAAGGACGCGGCAAGGGAGGGGTCGGGCGTGGCGCCGACCCCCTTGCGGAACTCAGGTAAGGCTAACCTAATATATGAGTCAAGAGTCCCGCCGCAACCCCTCCACCAGGACCGGAGCGGCGACAACTCCCATCGAAGGGAAGCGCGTTGAGCAGCAGTACGATCCGAACCGGGGCGGCCCGCGGGCCCGCCCTCCTGCTGCTCGCCCTCGGCCTGCTGCTCGCCCTCACCGCCTGCGGCCCGTCCGGCACCACCACCGGAGCGGCCGCGGCGAGCTCCTCCCGGGCCCCCGACGCGGTCGAGCCGCTGCCCGTCGAACCCGTCCCGCAGCTCCCGGCCACCACCACCTCCGTCGACGGCCGCCAGGTCACCGTCACCAGCGCCGAGCGGATCATCCCGCTCAACGGCAGCCTCTCCGAGCTGGTGTTCAGCCTCGGCCTCGGCCCCAAGGTGGTCGCCCGGGACGTCTCCACCACCTTCCAGCAGGCCACCGCCCTGCCGGTGATCACCCAGGCCCACGACGTGTCCGCCGAGGGCGTGCTGTCGCTGCGCCCCACCGTCGTCCTCGCCGACCGCTCCACCGGCCCGGCCGAGGCCATCGCGCAGATCCGCGCGGCCGGCGTCCCGCTGCTCGTCCTGGACGACGCCAAGCGGCTCGCCGACGTCGGCCCGCGCATCGACACCGTCGCCGCCGCCCTCGGAGTCCCGGACGCCGGACGGCAGTTGAAGGAGCGCACCGAACAGCGGATCAACGAGGCCAGGGCCGCCGCCCCGGCCGCCGCCCGCCACCCCAAGGTCGCCTTCCTCTACCTGCGCGGCAGCGCCTCCGTCTACCTGCTCGGCGGGCCCGCCTCCGGAGCCGGCTCGCTGATCGAGGCGGTCGGCGGCCAGGACGCCGGCACCGCCGCCGGCCTCACCGGCGACTTCACCCCGCTCACCAGCGAGGCCCTGGTCAAGGCCGCGCCCGACGCCATCCTGGTGATGAGCAAGGGCCTGGACTCGGTCGGCGGCGTCGACGGCCTGCTCAAGCTGCCCGGCGTCGCCCAGACCCCGGCCGGCCTCGACCGCCGGATCGTCTCGATCGAGGACGGCCAACTGCTCAGCTACGGCCCGCGCACCCCCCAGGTGCTCCGCGAGATCGCCGCCCAGCTCTACCCGGCGGACGCCAAGTGACCACCGCCGTACGGGCGAAGACCGCGCCCGCCGTCAGCAGGACCACCCTGATCACCGCCGGGCTCGCCGCCGCCCTGGTGCTCTGCGCCCTGCTCGCCGCCGGCATCGGCGCCTACCGCATCCCGCTCGGCGACATCCTGGCCTCCGCCGCCCACCGGCTCGGCCTCGGCGGGCACGCCCTGGACCGGGTGCCCGAGTCGGTGCTGTGGAACGTCCGGCTCCCCCGGGTGGTGCTCGCCCTGCTGGTCGGCGGCTCGCTCGGCTGCGCCGGGGCGCTGATGCAGGGCGTGTTCGGCAACCCGCTGGCCGAGCCCGCCGTGATCGGTGTCTCCTCGGGCGGCGCGGTCGGCGCGGTGGCCTGCATCGTGCTCGGCCTGGACGCCCTCGGCAGCTGGACGATCACCGCCTTCGCCTTCGCCAGCGGCCTGCTGACCGTCTTCGCGGTGTACCTGATGGCCCGCTCCGGCGGACGCACCGAGGTGGTCACGCTGATCCTCACCGGGGTCGCCGTGAACGCCTTCTGCGGCGCGCTGATCGGGATCTTCCTGTTCACCGCCGACTCCGCCGCGATCAGCCAGGTCACCTTCTGGCAGCTCGGCTCGCTCGCCCAGGCCACCTGGGGCAAGGTGCTCGCCGTCCTGCCGTTCGCCGCCGTCGGCCTGGCCGTCGCCCCGCTGTACGCCCGCAAGCTGGACCTGCTGGCCCTCGGCGAACGCCCGGCCCGCCACCTCGGGGTGGACGTCGAGCGGATGCGGCTGGTGCTGATCACCGTCGTCGCGCTGCTCACCGCCGCGGCCGTCGCGGTCAGCGGCATCATCGGCTTCGTCGGACTGGTCGTCCCGCACCTGCTGCGGATGCTGGCCGGGCCCGGCCACCGCTTCCTGCTGCCCGCCTCGGCGCTCGGCGGCGCGCTGGTCCTGGTGGCCGCCGACCTCGCCGCCCGCACCGTCGCCGAGCCGGCCGAGCTGCCGCTCGGGGTGCTCACCGCACTGATCGGCAGTCCGTTCTTCTTCTGGCTGCTGCGCCGTACCAGGAGCAGGCAGGGAGGCTGGGCATGAGATTGCGAACCCCCCGGGAGGCGCCCGAACGGCCCCTGCCCGGAAGCGAGTTGCTGACCGCCGAGACCGTCCGGCTGACCATCGGCGGGCGCGCCCTGCTGGACGGCGCGTCGGTGCGGGTCGCCGCCGGAGAGGTGGTCGCGCTGCTCGGGCCGAACGGCGCCGGCAAGTCCACCCTGCTGTCCGTCCTGGCCGGCGACGTCCGTCCGGACGGCGGCGAGGTCCGGCTGCGCGGCCGCCCGCTGGCCGGCTACGGCGCCGCCGAGCTCGCCCTGCACCGCGCGCTGCTGCCGCAGTCCGCCGCGCTGTCCTTCCCGTTCCCCGCCGACGAGGTGGTCCGGATGGGCCGCGCCCCCTGGACCGGCACGGCCGCCGCCGCCGAGGACGAGGCCGTGGTCGCCGAGGCGATGGCCGCCACCGAGTCCGCCGCCTTCGCCGGGCGCCCGTTCACCGCGCTGTCCGGCGGCGAGCGGGCCCGGGTGGCGCTGGCCCGGGTGCTGGCCCAGCGCGCCCCGCTGCTGCTGCTGGACGAGCCGACCGCCGCCCTCGACCTGCGCCACCAGGAGCTGGTGCTGCGGGTCGCCCGGGAGCGCGCCGCCGCCGGGGACGGCGTGGTCGTGGTGCTGCACGACCTGTCCCTGGCGGCGGCCTACGCGGACCGGGTGGTGCTGCTGAACGCCGGGTCGACGGTCGCGGACGGGCCGGTCGCCGAGGTGCTGCGCGCCCCGCTGCTCAGCGAGGTGTACGGCCACCCGGTCGAGGTGCTGGCGCACCCGCGCACCGGGGTGCCGCTGGTGCTGCCCGAACGCTGACCGGGCGGCCGGGGCCGGCGGCGGGGCTGTGGAGCGGGGCTGCGGGACGGGCTGCGAGCGGGCCTGGGCCGGGCCGCGGAAGCGGGCTCAGTCCTCCAGCCGGAAGCCGAGCTTCAGTCCGACCTGGTAGTGCTTCACCCCGCCGTCCTCCAGGTGGCCCCGGACCTGCGTCACCTCGAACCAGTCGAGGTTGCGCAGCGTCCGGGAGGCCCGCTCCACCCCGTTGCGGATCGCGGCGTCGACGCTCTCGGTCGAGGATCCGACGATCTCGGTCACCCGGTACACGTGGTCAGTCATGGCGGACTCCCTCAGCTGTGCGACGGCCCCCGGTCCACCGTGCACCGCCGCTGCTCCGCCCGCACGCCGACGGCCGCCTCCGGCCGCCCCGCATCCCCTGGAAGGCCGCTGCCAGGCCCCTTGCAGGCCGCGGCGGGCCCCGGGGAGGCCCCTTGCGGGCTCCCGGGAGGCCGTGGGAGGCCGCTAGAAGGCCGCCCGCACCTGCCCGACCGGGGCGCCGCCGCCCAGCAGCGGGGCCGCCCCGATCCGCTCGACGGTCTCGTCCGCGCCGGTCACCCCGAGCCGGCGCAGTGCGGCCGCCAGCACCGGGCCGCGGGCCCGCTCGCCGCCGTCGTCGATCTTGAAGGCGAGCGCCCGCCCGTCCGGCAGCGCCACCACCTGGACGGCCTCGGCGCCCATCTTGGACAGCGCGCCGGGGACGGCCCGCATCAGCCAGGTGTCGGCCCGGCGGGTGCCGGCCACGTACTCGGGGTGGGCGCGCATCGCGTCGGCCACCCGACGGGGCGCCGTGCCCTCGGCGGCCAGCACCAGGCCGCGGTAGCCGCGTGCCAGGCCGGTCAGCGTGACGGCCAGCAGCGGCGCGCCGCAGCCGTCCACCCCGGCGTGCGTGGCGGTCTCGCCGGTGCCCTCCTCCAAGGCCTCGCGGGCCAGCAGCTGGATCGGGTGCCCGGGGTCGAGGTAGCTCGCGGTGTCCCAGCCGTTGGCGACGCAGGCGGCGAGCCAGCCGGCGTGCTTGCCGGAGCAGTCCATCAGGACGGGGGCGCGGCGGCCGCCGGAGCCGAGCAGCAGTTCCGCCTCGGTCTCGTCCAGCGGGAGGTCGGCCGGGGTGCGCAGGGCGGACTCGTCGAGCCCGGCGGAGCTCAGGATGGCCCGGACAGCGTCGAGGTGAAACGATTCTGCGGAGTGGCTGGAGGCGGCCAGCGCCAGCAGCTCGCCCTCGATCGCCAGCCCGGCCCGCAGCGTGGCCACCGCCTGGAACGGCTTGGCGGTCGACCGGGGGAAGACCGGAACATCGGGGTCGCCGAGCGCGAACTCCACCGAGCCGTCGGCGGCGAGCAGCACCAGGGAGCCGTGGTGGCGGCCCTCGGTGAAGCCCGAGCGTATGACCTCGGCGAGGACGACGGGCGGGGTGGCGGACTGGGACATGGCGGGAGCCTTCCGGGGGTGAGGGTGGACCGGGCCCCGCCCGCCCGTGGTACCTCACCCGGTCAGAGCGGCCCCCCTGCGAGCAGGTCCTCGACCCGTGCTTCCCCATCACGGTACCTGCGGGTGATCTCCGCGCTGCAACCGTCGGCCGTCCGCAGCAGCCGCTGCCGCCGCCCGGACACCTCGCGCTCGTGCGCGCGCAGCCGCTCCAGCGCGGCCAGCAGCTCCTCCGCCGGGTGCGCGGCCAGGTCGGCGAGCTGGACGTCCCCCATCAGCTCGGCCGCCTCCAGCTGGGACTCGTGGCCGCGTGGCGGCCCGAGCGTGACGTGCCGGGCCGAGCGCCGCACGGTGGAGGGCGCGTCGGTCAGGATGGCCGGGAGGCGGTCCAGCAGGTCGCCGGGGGGCCCGTCGGCGCCGCCTGCCCCGGGCGGTCCGGCCGGCCGGGGCGGGCCGCCGGGCCGGCGGTCGAGTTCGGCGCGCAGGATGTCCATCCGCCCGTGCAGCAGCCGCCGCAGGTAGGAGAGGTCGGCCTCCTGCTCCAGGGTCTCCCGGCGCAGGATCCGCAGCTGGTCCAGGCCCAGCCGCTCCAGGTCGGGCTCTATCGCCGTGCCCAGGGCCCCGGCGCCCCCGGCGACCTCCGCCACGTGCCCGGACCGGTCCCACGCCGCGCTGCTCGCGTCCATCAACCAACCCACCTGCCGTCGTCCGATCCCGCCCGCTCGCGGCACTGCGTCCCTGCCGCCGGTCCGGCCCGTCCCCCGACGGGCTCACGCGTCCCGTCCGTTGGCACGCCCGGCCACCCCCGAAGGTTCCGGTTCCCGGCCGCAACCACCCACCGGGGCGATGCCGCCAGAACGCCTGACCTACCGGCTCGACCTCCCGGCCGAGCCCGGCCCGGTGCGGCGGACCATATGGCGCGCCGGGCCCTCCGTACGGTCCACCAGCGTGCCACCCCGCCCGGCGCGGGCGCACCGCCCGTGCACCCGAACGGCCCCCTGGCGAACGGGGGTGGCTGATATGACCGGACCTTTCCGCAGGAAGAGCGGCGCCCGACCCCGCGCAGGCGTGCACCACCCAGCGTGCACCACCTGCACACGCGCCCCTCCCGCACGCCCCGGGCCTCCGGCACAATGGCGGCATGCGAGCAGTGGTGCAGCGAGTGACCGAGGCCAGGGTGACCGTGGCCGGAGAGACCGTCGGCGCGATCGAGGGGCCCGGGCTCTGCGTCCTGGTCGGCGTCACCCACGAGGACACCCCGGCCAAGGCGGCCCAACTGGCCCGCAAACTGTGGACGCTGCGGCTGCTGCCCGCCGACGACGAGGGCGTCGAGCAGTCCTGCTCCGACCTCGGGGCCCCGCTGCTGGTGATCAGCCAGTTCACCCTCTACGGCGACGCCCGCAAGGGCCGCCGCCCGACCTGGAACGCCGCCGCCCCCGGCCCGGTCGCCGAGCCCCTGGTGGACGAGGTGGTCGCCCAACTGCGCGCGCTCGGCGCCAAGGTGGAGACGGGCCGGTTCGGCGCCGACATGCAGGTGGCGCTGGTGAACGACGGCCCGTTCACCGTCCTCGTGGAGGTCTGACCGCAGCCGGGCGCACGGGCTACTGCGGGACGATCACGTCCTGGGTGCCCGGCACCGTCCCGGCCAGCAGCACCGCGTCCACCGGGACGTTCCGCTTGACGATCGCCAGCGCGATCGGCCCCAGCTCGTGGTGGCGGGCCGAGGAGGTGACGAAGCCGAGCGGGCGCCCGTCCGGCTCTGCGGCCAGCCGCACCTGCGTCCCGTGCGGGGGCAGCGTCTCCTCGGTGCCGTCCAGGTGCAGGAAGACCAGGCGGCGCGGCGGCCGGCCCAGGTTGTGCACCCGGGCGACGGTCTCCTGTCCGCGGTAGCAGCCCTTCTGCAGGTGGACGGCGGTGCGCAGCCAGTCCACCTCGTGCGGGATGGTCCGGTGGTCGGTCTCGAAGCCCAGCCGCGGCCGGTGGCCCTCGATCCGCAGCGCCTCGTACGCCCAGACCCCCGCCGCCGGGCCGTACCCGGCGGTCAGCTTCGCCAGCTCGGCGCGCGGCACGAACAGGTCTCGCCCGTACGGGAGTTCGCGCACCGCCGCGACGCCCTCGACGGAGGCTGTGGAGCCCGCCGGCAGGTGCACCACGGCGTACTCGGCGGTCGCGTCGGCGACCTCCACCCGGTAGAAGAACTTCATGCTCTCCAGGTAGCCCAGCAGCGCCTCCTGGGTGCCCGGCTCGACGTGCGCCCAGGTGGTGGTGCCGTCGTCGACCAGGTAGAGCGCGTGCTCGACGTGCCCGTTCGGGGAGAGCACCAGCGCCTCGGTGGCCTCCTGCGGCGCCAGCGCGCTGACGTGCTGGGTGAGCAGCAGGTGCAGCCAGGCCAGGCGGTCCTGGCCGGTGACGGTGAGCACGCCGCGGTGCGAGAGGTCGACGAAGCCGGTGCCCTGCGCGAGGTTGCGTTGCTCGCGGAAGATGTCGCCGTAGTGGGCGGCGACGCCCTCGTCGGCGCCTTCGGCGGGGACGGCTCCGGGCAGGCTCAGCAGCGGGCTCTTCATACCGGCCAGCTTACGACCGGCCGTCCGCGAGCTTGGCGGTGCAGTCGGCGCAGCGGCCGAAGATGGCGAAGTGCTTGAGGTCGGTGTCGAATCCGTGCTGTTCGCGCAGGCTGCTGATCAGCGGCTCGGCGATCTCGGTGCCGGTCTCGGAGACCTTGTCGCAGTCCCGGCAGACCAGGTGCAGGTGGTGGTGGCGGCCGGCCAGGTGGTAGGTCGGGGCGCCGTGGCCGAGGTGGGCGTGCGAGACCAGGCCGAGTTCCTCCAGCAGCTCCAGGGTCCGGTAGACGGTGGAAATGTTGACGCCGCTCGCGGTCTGCCGGACGTGGCAGAGGATCTCGTCGGGGGTGGCGTGGTCGAGGCGGTCGACGGCTTCGAGTACGAGCTGCCGCTGCGGGGTCAGCCGGTAGCCGCGTTCGCGCAGGTCGGCCTTCCAGTCGCCGGAGAGCTGCCAGTCGGTGGTGCCGGTGTCCGCCACGGTGCTGTCCCTGCCAAGGTCGGGGGTCCTGAGGCAAGTGTAGGGACCGGCCGGCGGCCGGTCCCTACCTCACGCGAAAGCCGTACCGCTCAGCGGAGCGCCGGGCTCACTTGAAGAACGCGATGCCGTCGTCCGGCAGGTCGTTGATGTCCTTGATCAGCTGGGCCGGGCTGAGCACCTTCTTCAGCTGGGCCGACATGTACGGGCGCAGCGGCACGTTCGGGGCGGCCTTCTCGCCGACCCAGAGCAGCTCCTCGTTGACGAAGCCGTACAGCCGCTTGCCGCCCGAGTACTCCGGCGAGCCCTCGATCCGGGCGACCGCGTCCGTGGAGACGTCGATCTGCGGCTTGCCGTCGGCCAGCTCGCCGTACCAGATCTCCACGGTGCCGTCGTCGCGGACGGAGGAGATCTCGATCCCGCGGACGCCGCTGGTGCCGTCGTGGTTGCTGGTGATGCGCCAGAACGCGTGCTCGTTCTCCAGCGGACGGACCTTCTCGCCCTCGTTGTCCAGCACCCAGGTACGGGAGCGGAACTCCAGGAAGGGCCGGCCGTCGTGCCGGATCACGATCTCCTGGCCGAAGTTGCACTTCTCGGCGCCGGGGCCCTCTTCATCTGGCAACGGGGCGTAGACGCCCGCGCCCTCCCAGGTGCCGAGGAGGAAGGCGAGCGGGACGACGTCCTTGTGGAGGTCAGAGGGGATCTCGATCATGTTCCTGGTCGCTGTCGTCGTCGGTGTGGGCTGCCTCAACCGTACGGCAGGATCAGCGCTGGCCCTGGTAGAGCTTCATCACCGAGAAGATGGCGAACCAGGTGATCAGCACGGCCATGAGGGCCAGCAGACCGTCGAAGAAGATTTCCAGACCGGACACGGGTGGCTCCCAGGCGGCGACAGTGTGGTGGATTTTGCTGCCGCTCACTCTATCCGCCGGTCATCGGCCGGTCGCGGTGAGCCCCACCACGTCATCGTTCGCGCCGATTCTCCCCCGCCGTCCAAGGTTTCCCCAAGGGATCCTGGGATGACGGCGAGCGGGGGCCGCGAGCCCTCTAAGGTGGCGCCATGTCGAAGAAACTCGTCATCAAGGTCACCGCCGGGGCCGATGCGCCGGAGCGGTGTTCGCAGGCGTTCACCGTCGCGGCGGTGGCCGTCGCCAGCGGGATCGAGGTCTCGCTCTGGCTGACCGGGGAGTCCTCCTGGTTCGCCCTGCCGGGGCGGGCGGCGGAGTTCGAACTGCCGCACGCGGCACCGCTTCCGGACCTGCTGGAGGCGATCCTCGCGAGCGGCTCGGTGACGCTGTGCACCCAGTGTGCGGCCCGCCGGGGGATCGTGCAGCAGGACACCGTCGAGGGCGTCCGGATCGCGGGCGCGCAGGTCTTCGTCAGCGAGATCATGGCGGACAACGTCCAGGCACTCGTCTACTGACGCCTACGGGTGCTCCTCGTGGTCGGGGCGGTCCCGGTCGTGGCCGGGATCGTCCCACTTCGGGTCGTCCCAGCGCGGGTCGTTCCACCAGTCGTCGTCCGGGTCCCGCTTGTTGGCGAACACGGCGGCGGCCGGCGGGATCACCATCGCGACCACGCACATGCCGATCGCGGCGGGCACGGAGAAGAACCTCACCACGCCCCAGGCCAGCACGAACAGGCCCAGGCAGACGCCCATCAGGGCGAAGTAGTAGTGCCGCCGCCGCCTTGTCTGCACGCCTCCACGGTACGACCGAGGGCCCTGCCGCGGCAGGGCCCTCGGTGTACTTCGTCCGCGGATCTGGTGGATCGGGCGGATCAGGTGGATCGGGCGCCGATCAGACCGCGATCGCGACCTCGACGGCGGTGCCCTGGGAGGCCACCACCTGACGGTCCACGGTCTGGCCCGGCACCAGCGCGCGCAGGGTCCACTTGCCCGGGCGGGCGAAGAACCGGAACTGGCCGGTCGCCGAGGTGGGCACCTCGGCCGTGAACTCGCCCCCCTCGTCGAGCAGCCGGACGTAGCCGTTGACCGGCTCACCGTCGCGGGTCACCGAACCCTGGATGATCGTTTCGTTCGCCACGTCAACTCCTGCCAGGTCCGGGCCGCCGGCCTTCGCACCGCACATGTCTTGTCTTCCCTTCTGACGACGGTCGAGCCGCAGGCTCAGTTGCTGCCGAGCTCGATCGGCACGCCGACGAGGCTGCCGTACTCGGTCCACGAACCGTCGTAGTTCTTGACGTTCTCCTGGCCGAGCAGCTCGTGCAGGACGAACCAGGTGAGCGCGGAGCGCTCGCCGATGCGGCAGTAGGCGATGGTGTCCTTCGCCAGGTCGATGCCCTCGGCCTCGTACAGCGCCTTGAGCTCGTCGTCGCTCTTGAAGGTGCCGTCGTCGTTGGCGTTCTTGGCCCACGGGATGTTGCGGGCGCTCGGCACGTGGCCGGGGCGCTGCGACTGCTCCTGCGGGAGGTGCGCCGGGGCGAGCAGCTTGCCGGAGAACTCGTCGGGCGAACGGACGTCGACCAGGTTGAGCTGGCCGATGGCCGCGAGCACGTCGTCGCGGAAGGCGCGGATCGAGGAGTCGGCGGCCTGCGCCCGGTACTCGGTGGCCTCGCGGGCCGGCACCTCGGCGACCAGGTCGCGGGAGTCCAGCTCCCACTTCTTGCGGCCACCGTCCAGCAGGCGGACGTCACCGTGGCCGTACAGCTTGAAGTACCAGTAGGCGTACGAGGCGAACCAGTTGTTGTTGCCGCCGTAGAGCACGACGGTGTCGTCGTTGGCGATGCCCTTGGCGCTGAGCAGCGCGTCGAAGCCGGCCTGGTCGATGAAGTCGCGGCGGACCGGGTCCTGGAGGTCCTGCTTCCAGTCGATCCGGACGGCGTTGCGGATGTGGTTCTTGTCGTACGCGGAGGTGTCCTCGTCGACCTCGACGATGACGACCTTCGGGTCGTCCAGGTGGGCCTGGACCCAGTCGGCGTCGACCAGGACGTCGCTGCGGCTCATGGTGGTGTTCTCCATCCGAGGGCGGTGTGCGGAAGGTTCTGCTCGGGAGGTGCTGCCGGGTGCCCGGGCGACTGCGGTCCGAATTCCTGTCCGAATACTGGGACGAGGGTGGTGGTCCAGGCCGACCGGGCGGGGCGCTGCGGGGTGCGGCGGCGACGGCCGGCCGGGGTGGCCGGGCAAGGTCACCGGGAAAATCGGCGGCGGGCTTCAACTGCCCAGCCAAAACGCCGAGTTAGCGCATTCGACACAGACAGGCGGCCACGCGGCACAGGTCGACCGCCCGCCGCTTCGTGAGATCCGTCTGTCGCTTCATGTCGACGATGCTAGGGACACCGAAGGCCCGCTGTCATCAGCGTACCGAATACCGAGACCAGATAGACCGAATACTGAGATTTGACCCTTTCATGGCCTGCCGGGCAGCCGTCCCGTCCGAGACCGGCGGCCCCGGACGGCCCACAACGGGCGGAAACGACACCGCTCCGGGGGTCGGGGCGGGCCGCCGGGGGGCGGGGGGGGGCCCCCAACACAGGCGCTGGCCCGGGGGGGGGGGGGGTGGGGAGCGGGGGGGGGGACCCGG
>NZ_JBHWIO010000068.1:0-1882 GCF_042732075.1 Kitasatospora sp. NPDC059812 | reverse complement strand
TTTTTGTTGGCCTCTTTCTTTTTTTTTTTCCGACCCCCCCAAACCGGGGTTAAACCACACCCCCCCGGGTCCCGGGCCGGGGGGGCGTTACCCGGGGAGCGGAACACAAGAGACGGAAGGAACGGAAGGAGCGGAAGGAAGGAACGGGAGGAAGGAACCGAGGGAAGGAGCGGCACGGGAGTGGAAGTGACCGGCCGGTCAGCCCAGCAGCTTGACGCTCTTGCCCTCGAAGGTCAGCTGCACGCCCTCCGGCAGCGGCGTCGCCCCGTCCTTGTCTGCCAGCTTCAGCCCGGCCGGGAGCGAGTCGAGGGTGAAGCTCATCGGCGCCAGCCGCTGGTCGGTGACCCCGGCGAACATCCCGGCCAGAGCGCTGAGCTGGAAGCCGTCCACCGTGACGGTGCTCCCGCTGTTGTGCAGCGAACCCTCGCCGACCGCGATCGGCCCCAGCGCGGCCTTGATCTTGCCCGGCCCGCCGTACGACAGGGCCAGCCGGGTGTTGCCGCCCACCGGCAGCTTGCCCGCCCCCGACATCAGCTGGGAGGCTGGCGGCAGCAGCTGCGCGAGGTCCGCGTACGAGATCAGGCCGCTGCCGGTGCCGCTGTCCACCGTGGCGCTCTTCAGGCTGTCGCTCACCGTGACGCCGGACAGCCGGGCCTTGAAGGAGCGCAGCGCCACCTGGCGGCCGCCGTCGCCGACGGTCAGGCCGTCGGAGGAGATCCGGACGTCGTCCAGCTTCATCGACAGCGCCTGGGTGAGGAACGGGAAGCCCTCGATCGAGATGTCCGGCCGCTGGCTCATCCGGCCGCTGCTCACCATCCGGTCGGCGGCCTGGTCCTCGGCCACCCCGACCGCGATCCGGTCGGCGCCGACCAGCAGGCCGGCGAGCACCACCAGGCCGATCGTCGCCTTCAGCCATCCGCGCATCGCACTCCCCGTCGTCGCCGGTCGCCCTTGTCGTTCGCTGTCCTCGTTCGGTGTTCCTCGCCCGGCGTTCCCTGCCCGGTGTCCCATGGCGGCCCCCGGCCGAGGCCGTTCCCGCCCGACCGTACGACGTCCCGCCCCGGAGCATGGTTCCGGAGCGGGACGCGCGGTCGTCGACCGGGTGTCAGCCGGCCAGCAGGTCCGTGGCGATCCAGATCAGCGGCGAGGCCACCGCCAGCGGCAACGCCACACCCGCCGTCATGTGCACGAACCGGGACGGGAAGTCGTACGCCGCGACGCGTCGGCCGACCAGCGCACCCAGCCCCGCCAGCACCCCCAGCGCCGGCGGCGCGCCCACCAGCAGACCCAGCAGCACCGCCGCCGCCAGGCCCAGCACCGGACCCAGCAGCTTCGGACCGGGCAGCGGCGCCGCGGCCAGCACGGTGGCCAGCGCGACCGCGCCCACCCCGGCCGGCACCCAGTCGGCCACCAGCAGCGAGGTGCACAGCGCCGTCACCACCGTGGCCGAGCCGAGCACCGTCAGCGCGTAGAACCGCTCCTTCGGGTCCGAGGGGCGGAACGTCTGCAGCACCAGGACCAGTAGGAAGAACCCGCCCAACGTGCCGACCACCGCCGCCACGCTGCCCTCGGAGTCCGCCAGCAGCACCGCCGCGTCCGCGGTCAGCCCGGCCAGCGCGGCGAGCGCGATGCCCTGGCGGGCCGGCCACATCCCGTTCAGCCGGAACCAGCCGGCCGCCGTCAGCACCTGGAGCAGCGCCACCACCAGTGCCAGCGCCACCTGCCCGAGCGCGGCGCCGCCGGCCAGCAGCGCGGCCACGCCGGCGGTGATCAGCGCGGGCTGCAGGCCCGGATCGATGATCGGCGAACCGGTCCGGCCGCGCGGGCCGGCGGGCGGCGCCACCGGCGCGGGCTGCGCCGGGACGGCCGCGTACGGCGGCGC
>NZ_JBHWIO010000067.1:43151-51430 GCF_042732075.1 Kitasatospora sp. NPDC059812 | reverse complement strand
TGATGGTCGAAATCGGGTGCCAGGGGCACGTGGTGCGTGAGGGGGCCGGCTGTGGCACATCGGCGGTTCAGGCGTGAGTTGACGGTCAGTTCGGCCGAGCTGTTCGGCGAGGAGCTGCGGTTCTACCGGGAGCTGGCCAGCTACACCCAGGAAGAGCTGGGCAAGCTGCTGCACTGCAGCCGGACGAACATCACCCGGTACGAGACCGGTCAGCGCCGCATGCCGCCGGAACTGGTGGAGAAGGCCGATGAACTGCTCAACACGGGCGGTGCGTTGAGGCGGATCTGGGGGAAGGTGGACTGGAACGCCGGGATTGAACATCCGGACTGGTTTCAGACCCATGCAGACATGGAGTCCGAGGCGCTCGGTGCCCGTGTCTACCAGCGCGGATACATGCATGGCTTGCTGCAGTGTCGGGAGTATGCGCAGGGGCTGTTTGCGGCTGGTGGTTCGACAGCGCTGATTGAGGAGCGAACGACTGCACGATTGGCTCGGCAGCAGCGGTTCCTCGTGCAGGACGGCCCCTTACTTCTGGCTGTTCTTGACGAAAGTACGATTCGGACGGTCATCGGCGGGCCCGAGGTGATGTATCGGCAGATGGAACACCTGCTGGCCATCTCAGAGCTATCGAACGTGATCATTGAGATCGCGCCGTTCGCGGACCGTAGGACCGTCATCCCCACGTCGATGGTTCTACTGGAGATGCCCGACGGGCAGAACTACGTCTACTCGGAGAGCTTGGATCGAGGGCATCCGAGCAATGATCCGGAAGTCGTCGCTGCACACCGGCGCGTCTATGATCGGCTTCGCAGTGAGGTACTCCCAGGGAGTAACTCGCTTGCGCTGATCCGTGATGCGCTGGAAGGGTACAAGGATGACGCGAAACGAGCTCGCCAGAGCCGTCTGGCGGAAGAGCAGCTACAGCGCTCCCAACGGCGGAGACTGCATCGAGGTGGCCCCCGGATTCCCAGGCCTCGTCCCCGTGCGTGACTCCAAGGACCCGCAGGGCCCGGCCCTCGTTTTCCCGGCCGCCGCCTGGGAAGCCTTCGTGATGGCCGTCCGTGAGGGCGACTTCCTAGCGTAAGACCTCCGAGGAGCTGGCGATGGTGACCTGGCGGAAGAGCAGCTACAGCGCGGGCGACGCGGGCGAGTGCATCGAGGTGGCCCTCGCGTGGCGCAAGAGCAGCTACAGCGGGGACGATGGGGGCGAGTGCATCGAGGTGGCCCTCGGATCTCTTCCGGGCGGCGTCCCGGTGCGTGACTCCAAGGACCCGCACGGGCCGGTGCTCGTCTTCCCGGCCTCTGCTTGGACGTCTTTCCTCTCCTCCGTCCAGGCCGGTGACTTCCCGGAGCGGTGATTTGTTGACGGGGGCGCGTCGCCTGCCGCGTGCGCCTGCCGCCACCCGAAACGCGCCTTCTGACCAGGCGAAACGTGGATCGGTCCCTACGCTGGGTGTTGGCCCGCCAGCCTCGTCGAAGGACCGCGTATGCGCCGCTCCCGTCTCCTGCTGTCCCTGGCCCTGTCCGCCGTGACGGCCTCCGCCCTCGTCGCCGCCGATGCCGCGCCGGATGGGCAGGACGGGCCGGTCCCGTCGGTCAGCCTGCCGGTGCTCCGCGACCCGCAGGCCCAGCAGAAGCTCCACCGCATGACGGACCCGGTGCAGGACTGGGTGGAGTCCGGCGACCGGGCGGCGGACGGCTACGCCGGGACCGTGATCGACGCGTCGAACCAGCGCGCCGACATCTACTGGAAGGGCGAGGCCCCGGCCGAGGTCCGGGCGCTGCTCGACGCGAACGCCGGCCCCGGCTACACCGTCGATGTTCACCAAAGCCCTTACTCCCGTGCGGAGATGCGCGCCGCGATCGACCGGTTCACCGCCGCTGTGGCGCCCGAGACATGGACGTCGATCGGCCCGCAGGAGGACGGCGCCGCCATCGCGATCACGTACGTGCCGACGACGGCGACCCGGCCGACCGGCGGCGCCACGACCGAGCAGGCGTACTCCCGGACGGCCGCCGAGATCGCCGGGATGCCGGTGACGGCCACCGTCGAGGGCATCCCGGCAGCGCTGTCCGGCAGCCGGCACTCCGACAGCGCGCCGTACTACGCGGGCGCCGAAGTCAACACGGGCAAGGCCTCGTTCTGCTCGACCGCGTTCAGCGGTTGGAAGGACGGGACGAAGGTGCTGCTGACCGCCGCACACTGCGGCAGCGGCCGGTACTACAACGGCACCAGCGGCTACATCGGCGACCTGTACGCGATCGGCGACGGTTTGGACGTCGGCATGATCGGGATCAACGGCAACGGCGCCGGCCGGTTCTACGACGGTGCCTGGTCGGACAGCGGCGGTTCGTCGCGACGCACGTACGGGGTCGGACGCAACAACGTGGGGGACCTCGTCTGCCTCAGCGGCGCCCAGTCGGGGTGGAAGTGCGACGTGGAGGTCAAGAAGGTCGATGTCGAGACGACGAACGACGAGGGGACGAAGATCAAGCCGGTGGACGTCGCGGAGTCGAAGGGTGGTGACCGACGGGCGATCGGCGCGAAGGGTGACAGCGGCGGCCCCGCACTCGCCAACCCGTCCGGCGCGAACGGCGACATGGAGGCTCGCGGCGTGATCGTGGCCGGAAGGTCGGCGGTCGGCTGCCCGGCTGGATCGACGGCCCACTCGACGACCTGCTACGCGCAGGTGCTCTACGTGCCGATGACGCCGGTGGTGAGCCAGATGGGCTTCTCGATCTCCTGACGGCAGCACGAGCGGGGAACCCCCCCCGTCGAGGAGGGGTGTCAGTTCCGCGGGTTGAGGCGGCGGGTGGGTTCCGCTGTCGACGGGTCCTCGGGCCAGGGGTGGCGGGGGTAGCGGCCTCTCAGCTCTGCGCGGACGGCGCGGTAGCCGTTGTGCCAGAAGGATGCGAGGTCTCCGGTGACGGCGGCGGGGCGCCCGGCGGGCGACAGCAGGTGGATGGTGAGGGGGACGCGGCCGGCGGCCAGGGCGGGGGTCGCCGTCCAGCCGAAGAGTTCTTGCAACTTGACGGCGAGGAAAGGGCGTTCGGTGCTGTAGTCGACTCGTATCTTCGAGCCGGACGGCACGGTGATGCGCTCGGGGGCCAGCTCGTCCAGGCGGCCCGCCTCTCCGGTGGCCCAGGGGAGCAGACGCTGCAACGCCGCCGTGGTGTCGATGCGGGCGAGGTCGGCGCGGCGGCGGGCGCGGGACAGTTCGGGCTCCAGCCACTCGTCGGCGCGTTCCAGCAGCGCGGCGTCGGAGACGTCCGGCCAGGGGGCGCCGATGGCGGAGTGGAGGAAGGCGAGGCGTTCGCGCAGGCCGGGGGAGGGCCAGGTGAGGAGGGCGGAAACGCCCTCGCGGGCCAGGCCTTCGAGGATGGCCGTCCGGACGAGGGCCCGGTCGGGGCGGTTGAGCGGCTTCTCGGCGAGTTCGATCGCGCCCAGCGACTCGACCCGGCGGGAGACGACCTCGTCGCGGCGGGTGTCCCAGTGGACTTCCTCGCGGGATTCGAGCAGCGAGGCACCGGCGAGCCGGGCGGTGTCCTCGTCCAGTGCCGCCGCGTGCAGGATGCGGGCGGACGGGGAGCCGGCCGGGCGGTCGGCGGCTGCGATGGCGAGCCACGGCAGTGCGCCGAGGGCGGTGCCGGGCGCGAGTTCGGCCGCCGTCCCGGAGGCCATCAGGTACGGGCTGCGCTCGCCGGGGGCGGGGCGTTCGACCCGGGCGCGGGCGATGCGTTCGGGGAAGGCGAGGGCGACGACTAGGCCGGCGGCGGTGGTGTCGGGTAGTTGAGTGGCGGGTTCGGAGCCGGCGGCGCGCAGGAGGCGGCGGACTTCCTCGCGCCAGCGGCCGGCGTACGGGTCGCTGGCGGAGCGGACCGTCCGCCAGACCGCGCCGAGGTCGTCGCCGAGGGCGCGCGGCGGTTCTTCGGAGAGCAGGGCGACGACCTCGGCCGCTCGACGGGCGCCGACGGCAGGGGCGCCGTCGACCAGCGCGCGCCCCAGTCGGGGGTGCAGCCCGGTGCGGGCGAGGCGGACGCCGCGCTGGGTGGCCCGGCCGTCGGTGTCGACGGCGCCGAGGGCCTGGAGGGTCTGCCGGGCGGCGGCCATCGCCCCGGCGGGCGGGGCGTCGGGCAGGGCGAGGCCGGTGGCGTCCGGGTCTCCCCAGCAGGCGGCCTGGAGAGCGAACGTGGTGAGGTCGGCGAGGGCGATCTCGGGGGTGGGGAAGCGGGCGGCGAGGGCGTCCTCGGCCTCGTTCCAGCAGCGGTAGACGGTGCCGGGGGCTTCGCGCCCGGCACGGCCGGCGCGCTGGCGGGCGGCGGCGAGGGAGGCGCGGACGGTGACCAGCCCGGCGAGGCCGCGGGCGTGGTCGGTGCGCGGTTCGCGGGCGAGCCCGGCGTCGACGACGATCCGCACGCCGGGCACGGTGAGCGAGGATTCGGCGACGGCGGTGGCGAGGACGACGCGGCGGCCGTCCGAGGGGGTGAGGGCGGCGTCCTGGACGGCCTGCGGGGCGCGGCCGTGGAGTTGCAGGACGTCCGCCGCCACGGTGGACAGCTGTCCGGCGACACGGCTGATCTCGCCGACGCCGGGCAGGAAGCAGAGCACGTCGCCCTCCTGTTCGGCGAGGGCCCGCCGGACGGTGGCGGCGACGTGGTCGAGCAGCGCCGGGTCGACCCGGGTGCCGTGGGCGGGCCGGACGGCGCGCGGCGGCGGCGCCCACACCGTCTCGACCGGGTGGGAGACCCCGTGCGCCTCCACCACCGGCGCGCCGCCGAGGAGTTCGGCCCAGGCCTCGGTGTCGGAGGTGGCCGAGGCGCAGACCAGCCGCAGTTCGGGCCGCAGTGCCGCCCGGACGTCGAGGAGGAACGCGAGCGCGGTGTCGGCGTCCAGGTGCCGTTCGTGGCACTCGTCGAGGACGACCACGTCGACGCCGGGCAACTCCTGGTCGCGCTGGAGCCGTTGCAGCAGCACGCCGGTGGTGACCACCTCGACCACCGTCTCCGGGCCGACGCGACGGTCTCCGCGCACGGTGTAGCCGACCCGCCCGCCGACGGCCTCGCCGAGCAGCCAGGCCATCCGCCGGGCGGCGGCCCGGACGGCGAGCCGGCGCGGTTCGGCGACCAGCACGCGGAGCGTCGGACGCTCGGGATCGAGCAGCCCGGCGAGCGCGAGTGGCACCAGGGTCGTCTTGCCGGTGCCGGGCGGGGCGGCGAGGACGGCGGTGCCGGGCCCGTCCAGCGCGTCGTGCAGGGCGGGCAGGGCGCTGCGGACGGGCAGTCCGCGCCAGGCGGGGTTCAGCGAGCCGGGGTTCGGCAAGGCGTCAGCCCCATTCGGCGAGGCGGGGTTCAGCGAGCCGGGGTTCGGCAAGGCGTCAGCCCCATTCGGCGAGGCGGGGTTCGGCAAGGCGGGGTTCGGCAAGGCGTCAGCCCCGTTCGGCGACGAAGATCGCGGTGCCGGGGATCAGCCGCCCGCGCAGCGGGGACCAGCCGCCCCACTCCTGCTCCAGGCCGGCCGGCCACTCGGGCTCGACCAGGTCGGTCAACCGGAAGCCGGCGCCGACGAGTTCGCGGACCCGGTCGCCGATGGTGCGGTGGTGTTCGACGTAGCTGGCGCGCCCCTGCTCGTCCTCCTCGACGTAGGGGGTGCGGTCGAAGTAGGAGGAGGCGGCGGTGAGGCCCTCGACGCCGGGCTCGTCGGGAAAGGCCCAGCGGATCGGGTGGGTGACGGAGAACACCCAGCGGCCGCCGGGGCGCAGTACCCGGTGCACCTCGCGCATCAGGGCGGAGGTGTCGGCGCTGAACGGGACGGCTCCGTAGGCGGAGCAGGCGAGGTCGAAGGAGGCGTCGGCGAAGGGCAGGACGGCGGCGTCGGCCTGGACGACGGCGACGGGGGTGGCGCCGCGGCCGAGGTCGATCCGGCGGGAGTGCTGGAGTTGGCGGTGGGAGATGTCCAGGGCGACGGGGCGGGCGCCGCGGCCGGCCAGCCAGCGCGAGCACTGGGCGGCGCCGGCGCCGATCTCCAGCACGTCCTTGTCCGCGACCTCGCCGAGCAGGTGGGCGTCGGCCTCGTCGAGGCCTTCGGGGCACCAGGTGAAGCGGTCGTCGCCGAGGAACTCCCCGTGCTCGTCCTGGTACTCGTCGGCGTTGCGGTCCCACCAGTGCCGGCTGGCCCGGCTGCTCTCCCCGGTGCCGGCCGCGCGCCGTACCGCGTCGTCGCCGTCGCCGTCAAGATCATGCAGGTCGGACTGGGGGGTGGTGGCCACGGTGATAATGCCCATCGCGTAGGGTGTGGAGTGCGGAAGCGCCGCTGCCGAGACCGGGCCCGTCAAGGACCCGATCCTGGCGGTGGCATCCGGGGAAGGGCCCCCTTCGGGCGCCACCGCAAGGTGCGCAATCGGAGGATATGGCCTGATCCATACCGGGCTCCACCGTCTTGCCGCTCTTGGCGTTGACCGTGCCTGGCCGTCCCCGTATGCTACAAGTTGCGCTGCGGGCCTGCGCGCCTCAGACGGAGCAGGTCGCGCTCGCATCTGTCGAAGACCCCACGGTCGCAAGACGGACGCCGGATTTCTCGCTGTGCGGGAATGCCGGTGCGCCGTGTTCTTGGCTGTCCGGCTTTCGGTGGGAGCGATACGGGCCCTCCGCGTGGCATTACCTACGACTTTCATGTCCGTACCGGAGCCCTTTTCCTAATGACGAGCCCCACCGACTCCTCCCTCAGCACCACCCCGCAGGTCGCGGTCAACGACATCGGCGACGCCGAGGCGTTCCTCGCCGCCATCGACGAGACCATCAAGTACTTCAACGATGGCGACATCGTCGAGGGCGTCATCGTGAAGGTCGACCGTGACGAGGTCCTCCTCGACATCGGTTACAAGACCGAGGGCGTCATCCCGTCCCGCGAGCTCTCGATCAAGCACGACGTCGACCCGCACGAGGTCGTCGCCGTCGGTGACAACATCGAGGCCCTGGTTCTCCAGAAGGAGGACAAGGAGGGTCGTCTCATCCTGTCCAAGAAGCGCGCTCAGTACGAGCGTGCCTGGGGCACGATCGAGAAGATCAAGGAAGAGGACGGCATCGTCACCGGTACCGTCATCGAGGTTGTCAAGGGTGGTCTCATCCTCGACATCGGCCTCCGTGGCTTCCTGCCGGCCTCGCTCGTCGAGATGCGCCGCGTCCGCGACCTCCAGCCCTACGTGGGCAAGGAGCTCGAGGCCAAGATCATCGAGCTGGACAAGAACCGCAACAACGTGGTCCTGTCCCGCCGTGCCTGGCTGGAGCAGACCCAGAGCGAGGTCCGCCAGACCTTCCTCACCACCCTCCAGAAGGGCCAGGTGCGCTCCGGCGTCGTCTCCTCGATCGTCAACTTCGGTGCCTTCGTGGACCTGGGTGGCGTCGACGGCCTGGTGCACGTCTCCGAACTCTCCTGGAAGCACATCGACCACCCGTCCGAGGTTGTCGAGGTCGGCCAGGAGGTCACCGTCGAGGTTCTCGACGTTGACATGGACCGCGAGCGCGTCTCCCTGTCGCTGAAGGCGACCCAGGAGGACCCGTGGCAGCAGTTCGCCCGTACCCACCAGATCGGCCAGGTCGTTCCGGGTAAGGTCACCAAGCTGGTTCCGTTCGGTGCGTTCGTCCGCGTGGACGAGGGCATCGAGGGTCTGGTCCACATCTCCGAGCTGGCCGAGCGCCACGTGGAGATCCCGGAGCAGGTCGTCCAGGTCGGCGACGAGATCTTCGTCAAGGTCATCGACATCGACCTCGAGCGTCGTCGCATCAGCCTGTCGCTCAAGCAGGCCAACGAGGCGCTGGGTGCCAACCCGGCCGAGGTCGAGTTCGACCCGACCCTGTACGGCATGGCTGCCTCGTACGACGACCAGGGCAACTACATCTACCCGGAGGGCTTCGACCCCGAGGCGAACGACTGGCTGGCTGGCTTCGAGAAGCAGCGTGAGGAGTGGGAGCGCCAGTACGCCGAGGCGCAGTCCCGCTTCGAGCAGCACCAGGCCCAGGTCATCAAGAGCCGTGAGGCCGACGCCGAGGCCGCTGCCGAGGGTGGCGACGCTGTCGCCGCCGCTGCCGGTGGCTCCTACTCGTCCAGCAGCGACGAGGGCTCCGGCGCTCTCGCCTCGGACGAGGCCCTGGCGGCCCTGCGCGAGAAGCTGGCGGGCGGCCAGAGCTGAAGCTCTGACCCGCTGCCAGTACCTGGCGCATAGCTGAACGGTGGGGGGGGGGGGCGCGGGAGAGGGGGGGGGGGGGGGGGGGTGTGTGGGGGT
>NZ_JBHWIO010000067.1:0-43141 GCF_042732075.1 Kitasatospora sp. NPDC059812 | reverse complement strand
GGGCGGCCCCTGCGCGAACGGTGGGGGGGCGCCCACCGATCACCGAGCCCCCGTGGCCCTTAAGTGGCCCAAACTCGAAGGTCGCCCCCCCCCCTGGACAAACGGGGGTGGGGCCCATTTCGTTTTCCGCCTTTGGCCGGGGCCTTTTGCTTCACGTTCTTTCGTTTTTCGCCTTCACTTATTTGTGGTTTATGTGAAGGAATTATGTGAGATGTGGCTCATTGTCCGTCTATAGGTCGAACACCGGGTTGCACCTACATTGAGGGGAGCTGCCCGAAAGGCCTCCTTCATGCGCAACGCTCCCACCGCTGCCGGCGACCCCGCGGTCCCCGGGCGGCTCGCCGCCCTCGGCCGGTTCTGCTTCCGCCACCGCCGCTGGGTGCTCGGCCTCTGGGCCGTCGTCCTGGTCGTGGGCGTGCTGATCGGCGGCCGGGTCTTCGAAGGAACGGTGGCCGGCGCCTCCTCCGCCACCGCCGAAGCCGACCGGGGCAGCGCGGTGGTCGCCGCGACCGACCCGGCCCGCGGCACCGTCACCGCCGTCGTGGACGGGAAACCGGTCGACGACCCGGCCGTACGGGCCGCCGTCACCAAGGCCACCGCCGACCTCGCCGCCCTCCCCGGCGTCTCCTCCGCGCTCGACGCCTACGGCGCCGGCCCGGCGCCCGCCGCACTGCGCTCCGCCGACGGCACCGCGAGCCTGGTCACCGTACGGATGGCCGACACCAGCACCTCCGCCCAGACCGACGCCGTCACCCAGCGCCTCGCCGCCCTGAACGGCGAGGCCGGCGCCCACGTCACCGTCGGCGGGGACCTGGTGCTCCAGGACGAGGTCAAGAAGCAGACCGAACAGGACACCCGCTTCGGCGAGATGGTGACGCTGCCGCTCACCCTGGTCGTCATGGTGCTGGTCTTCGGCGGCCTCGCCGCGGCCAGCCTGCCGGTGATCGGCGCGGTCGCCTCGGTGGGCGGCGCGCTGCTGGCCATGTTCGGTTTCAGCCGGATCATGGACATCGACACCAGCGTGCTGCCGATCGCCACCGTGCTCGGGCTCGGACTCTCGATCGACTACGCGCTGCTCATGGTGAACCGCTTCCGGGAGGAACGCGGGCACGGCGCGGGCATCGCCGCCGCCGTCGAACGCACCGCCGCGACCGCCGGGCGCACCGTCGCCTTCTCCGGCCTCACCGTCGCCGTCGCGCTCTCCGGCCTGTTCGTCTTCACCAGCCCGGTGCTCGGCGCGGTCGCCGCCGCCGGGGTGAGCGTGGTGGTGATCGCGGTCGCCGCCGCGCTGACCCTGATCCCCGCGCTGCTCGGCTTCGCCGGCTCCCGGATCAAGGCGCCCGCCGCGCCCGTCCCCGACGAGGGCTTCTTCAGCCGGACCGTCCGCCGGGTCGGCAAGCGGGCGGTGCCGGTCGCGCTCGCCTGCGTCGCCCTGCTGATGGCCGCCGGCGCGCCCTTCCTGCACGCCGACATGCGCAACTCCGGCGCCGCCGTGCTGCCCGCCTCCTCGGCCGGGCGGCAGGTCGCCGACGCCGTCGACCAGCGCTTCCCGCAGGCCGCGGCCGCGCCGATCACCGTCGTCGTCGAGGGCGGCGCGCCCGTCGCCCAGGCGTACGCGGACGACGTCGTCGCCAAGCTGCCCGGGGTCGCCGGGGTGCGGGCGGTGAACCCGGTGAGCGACTCGGTGTCCACCGTCGACGTGCTCGTCCACGGTGACCCGCAGGGCCACCAGGCCAAGCAGGTCGTCCAGGAACTGCGGGACGACCGCGGCGGGCTGAAGACCTACGTCACCGGCGGCGCGGCCTCGGTCGTCGACTTCAAGGACGAGCTGATGTCGCGGGGCCCCTGGGCGCTCGGACTGGTCGCGGTCGGCACACTGGTGCTGCTCTTCCTGATGACCGGCTCGGTGGTGATGCCGGTCAAGGCGCTGCTGATGAACCTGCTGTCGCTGGGCGCCTCGCTCGGCGCGCTCACCCTGGTGTTCCAGGACGGCTACTTCAGCGGGCTGCTCGGCTTCAGCCCCACCGGCGGGCTGGAGACCTTCATCCCGGTGCTGGTCTTCGCCTTCGCGTTCGGGCTGTCCATGGACTACGAGGTGTTCCTGCTCGCCCGGATCAAGGAACTGCGGGACAAGGGGCACAGCTGCACCCGGGCGGTGGAGCTCGGGGTCCAGCGAAGTGGCCGGATCATCACCTCGGCGGCGCTGCTGATGGTGATCGTGTTCGCCGGGTTCGCCCTCGGGGACATGCTCATGGTCAAGCAGATGGGCATCGCGCTGGCCGTCGCCGTCGCCGTGGACGCCACCCTGGTGCGCTGCCTGCTGGTGCCCGCCGCGATGAGCCTGTTCGGCGAGTTCAACTGGTGGGCGCCCGCCCCGCTGCGGCGCCTGCACCGGCGCTTCGGGCTGAGCGAGCACGTCGAACTGCCGACCGTCGGCGAGGCGGCCGTGGGCGAGGCGGCTGTCGGCGAGGTGGCTGTCGGCGAGGTGGCCGTCCCGGTCCCGCGGCCGGAGGCCAGGGACCTGGTGGGTTCAGCGCAGTCGGCGCAGTAGGTCGACGCCCGCCCTCAGGGCCAGCCGCTCCTCGGGGGTGAGGCGGGCCTCGATGGCGGTGGCGATCCGCTCCTCCCGGCGGGCGCGCTGCTCCAGCAGGGCGGCGCGGCCCGCTCCGGTCGCGGTGACCAGCAGTTTCCGGCCGTCGGTGGGGTGGGGCTGCTGGGCGACGAGCCCGGCCTCGGTCAGCAGGGCGACGGTGCGGGCCATCGACTGGTGGCGGACGCGCTGGTGCTCGGCGAGTTCGGCGACGGTGCAGGCGCGTTCGTCGCGGACGAGGACGCCGAGGACGCCGGCCTGGTTCTGCGGCAGCTCGTCGCCCGGGCGCAGGGAGCGGACCAGGTCGCCGATGGCGGCGCGCAGCTCGGCGGCGAGTTCGAGGGTTTCGGGAGCCGGACTGTTCATGGGAGAAGCCTACCGGGAATCTCCATAGCAAAACTGTGCAGTCCTGCTGTATTGTCGGCCGCATGAGGATCACCAAGTTCGGACACGCCTGCGTACGCCTGGAGCACGACGGGACGACCGTCGTCGTCGACCCCGGGGCGTTCACCGACCCCGCCGCGCTGACCGGGGCCGACGCCGTCCTGGTCACCCACGAGCACATGGACCACTTCGAGGAGGCCCGGCTGCGCGCCGCCCTGGAGGCCGACCCGGCCCTGCGGGTGTGGACCAACAGCGCGGTGGCCGCCCAACTGGACGGCGTGGCGCAGCGCGTCGCCGTGGTCGGCGAGGGCGACGCCTTCGAGGTCGGCGGGGTCGGGGTGAGCGTGCACGGCGAGTGGCACGCGGTCATCCACCGGGACATCCCGCAGGTGAAGAACATCGGCTTCCTCTTCGACGGCCGGCTGTTCCACCCCGGCGACGCCTTCACCGTGCCGCCGCACGCGGTGGACACCCTGCTGCTGCCGCTCGCGGCGCCGTGGAGCAAGGCCGGTGAGGTCGTCGACTACGTCCGGGAGGCGGCCCCGCGCGTGGCGGTGCCGGTGCACGAGGCGACGCTCAGCCCGATCGGGCACATGATCGCCACCCGGCTGCTCGGGCCCGACGGGCCGGGCACCGGCGCGGAGCTGACCGTGCTGGGGGAGGGCGAGAGCCTGGAGCTCGGTTGACGGTGCCGGGGGGCGGGGTCGGGTGGCCGGTCCATGGCGTCGGCGGTCCGGGCGCCGGTAGCCTGACGCCATGCTGAAGATCGGACTGACGGGTGGCATCGGCGCCGGCAAGAGCGAGGTGTCCCGGCTCCTCGCCGCCCACGGCGCGGTGATCGTGGACTCCGACGTGATCGCCCGCGAGGTGGTCGCGCCCGGGACGGACGGTCTGGCGGCCGTGGCCGCCGAGTTCGGGCCGCAGGTGCTGCGCGAGGACGGCGCGCTCGACCGCCCGGCCCTCGGCGCGATCGTGTTCGCCGACCCGGCGCGGCTCCAGGCGCTGAACGCGATCGTCCACCCGCTGGTGCGCGCCCGGTCCGCCGAACTGGAGGCCGCGGCCGCGCCCGACGCGGTGGTGGTGCACGACGTGCCGCTGCTCGCGGAGAACGGCCTCGCCCCGCTGTACGACCTGGTCGTGGTGGTCGACGCGGCCGACGACGTGCGGGTGGAGCGGCTGGTGCGGCTGCGCGGGATGGCCGAGGAGGAGGCCCGGGCCCGGATGGCCGCGCAGGCCTCGCGGGCGGACCGGCTGGCGATCGCCGACGTGGTGATCGACAACGGTGGGCCGCTGGAGGCGCTCGCGCCCCGGGTCGACGAGGTGTGGGCGGAACTGGTGAAGCGCGCCGCCGCTGCCTGAGGTTCAGGCGGCGGTCAGCGGTAGGCGGGCCCGGACGGCGAACCCGCCCTCGGTGGTGGGGCCGGCGTGCAGCGTGCCGCCGAGGTCGTCGGCGCGGGTGCGCATGCCGTCCAGGCCGTGGCCGCCGGAGGGCAGTTGAGGCCCGTCCGGGTCGGCCGCCGTGGCGGGGGAGTTGACGATGTCCAGGCGCAGCCCGTCCGGGTGGACCTCGACGGTGACGGCGACCTCGGCGGCCGGGGCGTGCTTGTGGGCGTTGGTCAGGGCTTCCTGGACGATCCGGTAGGTGGCGTACTGCACGGCCGGTCCGGGGGCGGGCAGTCCTTCGGCGGGGCCGGTGAGGGTGAGGTCGACGGCGAGTCCGGCCTGGCGGGACTCCTCGACCAGGGCGGGCAGTCCGTGCAGTGAGGGGCCTTGGTCGGAGGCCGGGGTGAGGACGCCGAGCAGGCCGCGCAGCTCGGTGAGGGCCTGGAGGCCGAGGGCGCGGATCAGTCCGAGGGTCTCCCGGACGGCCGTCGGGTCGTCGGCGGCCGCGACCTGGCAGGCGCCGGCGTGCAGGGTGATGAGGGAGACGCGGTTGGAGACGACGTCGTGCATCTCCCGGGCGAGCCGGGCGCGTTCGGCGGCGGCGGCGCGCTCCTCGGCGTACCGGCGGGCTGCCTCCAGCAGCCGGTTGCGTTCGGCGAGCGCGGCGACGGCGCGGGCGCGCTGGTGGGCGGTGAGGCCGAGCGCGAGCGGGACGGCGCCGAAGACCAGCGGGTCCTCGGCCAGGTTGGCGAGGGCGGAGAGGCTGCTGACGTCCCCGAGGTCCATGGGGACGAGCAGGCGCACCCCGGCCAGCGCGGCCAGGACGGCCAGCACCCGGGTGGCGCCGCGCCGTGTGGCCAGCCCGTAGAGGGCGACGGCGAGTGGGAGTTGGCCGCCCAGCAGGGTGACGGCGGCGACGGCCGCCGGGTACCGACGGCGGACGGCGAGGGCGAGCGCGCCGGCCGCCACCAGGCCCGCGTTGACCGGTGCCGAGGTGGTCGGCCCGATGTCGGGGTCGCCCGCGGCGAGCGGGACGAGCACCAGCAGCACCAGGGCGGTCGGCCCGAGTGCGACGACCGGGCCGGGCAGGCGCAGCGGCGGGCCCGGCAGCGGTACCGCGGCGAGGGCGGAGTCCAACTGGTCGCCGGCGTCGGTGTGGTGGGCGGCGTGGGGCTGGTCGGTGGACGGGTGGTGCTGGTGGCGGGCGGGGTCCAACCGGCCGGTGGGGCGCCGGAGTCGGGGCCGCTGCTGGGTGGGCTGGCGCATGGGGGCATGCTCGCACACCCCGTCCGGCCCGGGGTGGCGAGCGGGCCGCAGTGGCCGGGAACAGCCTGGAATTCGCCTTCCCCGGAAGGGATCATGGTCGGATGGATGATCGTTTCTCTCCCGAGCCGCCGACCGTCGTCCGGCTGCCGCAGTACACCCGCGCCGACCAGGACGAGATCCTCGGCCCCGGCGACGACCCGTACGGCGTCGCCTACACCGGACTGGCCTGGCTGCCCAAGGACATCCACTTCGGCGTCCGGGCCGCCGACGGCCGGCTCGTCGCGCACACCGGGCTGCTGCCGCTCCCGCTCACCGTCGGCGGCACCGACCTGACGGCGGTCGGCGTCGGCGGCGTCGCCGTCGCCCCCGACCGGCGCGGCGCCGGCCTCGCGCAGGCCCTGGTCCGGGCCGCCCTCGGCCACGCCCGCACCCTCGGCCACCGGCACGCGCTGCTGTTCTGCCGCCCGCCGCTGGCCACGTTCTACCGGGGGCTCGGATTCCGCGAGGTCGCGGAGGAGGTGACGGTGGAGCAGCCCGAGGGGCGGCTGGCGGTGATGCCGCTGCGCACCATGTGGGCGCCGCTGGCGGAGGGCGCCGGATGGCCGGAGGGGCCGGTGCGGTTGCGCTCGCTGCCGATGTGACGTGCCCTGTGGGGGTGGGAGTGGGGGCGGGGGTTGGGCGGGCGCGGGGCCGGGCGGGGTCACTCCGGCCAGGCGGAGTTCTCGATCACGGCGACGAAGTCGGTCCGCTCGAAGTCCGGGTCGAAGTGGGCGAGGACGTCCGCCTTGACGTTGCCGAAGGCGGTCTCCGGCTTGGGCGCGACGCCGTCGTGGAAGGCGCGCAGGATGCCGCGCTTGAAGTCCGGGCGCGGATGGGCGGCGACCACTGCGTCCCGGTCGGCGGCGGCGAGGTCCGCGTACCCGATGCCGAGCACGTCCAGCTCCACCCCGGCGGTGGTCAGCGCGATCTCCGGCTCCAGGAACTCCGGGATGCCGGGCGTGGTGTGCAGGGCGATCGCCTCCCACACCAGGCGCACCCGCCGCTCGTCCACCCCGTGCCCGCGCAGGAACGCGGCGGCGGCCTCGGCGCCGTCCACCTCGAAGCGCCGACCGGAGGCGTGGTGCTCGGGGCCCAGGCCGAGATCGTGGAACATCGCGGCCAGGTACAGCAGTTCGAGATCGAAGTCGAGCCCCCGGCGGCGGCCCTGGAGGGCGCCGAACAGGTAGACCCGGCGGGAGTGGTGGTACAGCAGCTCGGTGGTGGCGTCCCGGACCAGCTCGGTGGCCTCGGTGGCGAGGTGGCTGTCGGGGATCCGGACTCCGGCGATCTCGGTGGCGGTCATGCGGTGGCCTCCAGAGTGGTGGTGCTCGGGTCGGTGCCCGGGTCGGTGGCGGTCGGGACGGTGGCGGTTCGGTCGGCAGCGGCCGGTGAGCCCGCCGCGTGGGCGACTGCGGCGCCGGCCAGCGCGCGGATCATGGCGTGCGCCCGGGTGCCGTCGCCGGACAGCTCCGGCTGGAACAGCGAGGCGAGGAAGAACGGGTGGTCCGGCAGTTCCAGGACGCGCACCTCGCCCGCGCCGTCCGCGCCGCTGAACCGCAGCCCGTGCGCGCGCAGCCGGTCCAGGTAGTCGGCGTTGAGGCCGTACGCGCAGTGGTAACGCTCCAGGGTGCGGGTGGTGCCGAGGACGCGCTCGGCGAGCGTGCCGGGGGTGATCGCGACCTCCCCCTCGTGGCCGACCAGGGAGCAGGCCAGCGGCACGATCACCTGCTCGTCCCGCTCCGGGTGCTCCTCGCCGTGGACGGCCCCGCCGAGGCCGCAGACGTTGCGGGCGTACTCCAGCACCGCGTGCTGGAACCCGGCGCAGGTGCCGAGGAAGGGGATGCCGCGCTCGCGGGCGGTCCGGACGGCGGCCAGCGCGCCCGCCTCGCTGCGGTAGGGGCTGCCGGGGAGCAGCCAGACGGCGTCGAAGCCGTCCAGGGCGCCGGGCGCCCCGGCGTCCTCGGTGGGGATCCAGTAGGCGTCCAGGACGAGCTGCTCGCGCTCGGCGAGGGCGTCGAGCAGGCCGGGGATGCGGGCGTGCGAGCGGACGGCGGGGGAGCGGTCGCCGACCAGGGCGATCCGCGGGGTGAGGTAGGTCATGGGACTATCCTGACCCCGCACCCGAGATCAGCGCCAACGATGATTTCTTACCCCTCGATCAGAAGAGTTGATGACTGCCGTGGATCCGCAGCAGCTGCGCACCTTCGTCACCGTCACCCGCCTCGGCTCCTTCTCCGAGGCCGCGCGGGAACTCGGCTACACCCAGTCCGCGGTCTCCCAGCAGATCGCCGCCCTGGAGGCCGACCTCGGGACCGGCCTGCTCAGCCGCCGCCCGGTCGGCCCGACCGAGGCCGGCCTGCGGCTGCTGGAGCACGCGGCGCCCCTGCTGGTCCGGCTGGAGGCGGCGCGCGCCGACGTCGCACGCCTGGCTGGCGCCCCGAGCGCCCGGCTGGTGCTCGGTGCCACCCCGCTGGCAGTCGGAGCGACCCTGGGGCGCGCACTCGGCGAGGTGCGCCGGGCCCACCCGGCGGCCGACCTCGTCGTCCGGGTCCTCGCCCAGGACGCGCTGCCCGCCCAGGTCGCCACCGGCGAGGTCGACCTCGCCCTGATCGACGGCCTCGCCGCCCCCAGCGACCCGCTGCCGCTGCCCGACGTCGGCCCGCTCACCACCGTCGCCGTCGACGAGCAGCCAGTCGCCGTCGCCCTCCCGGCCGGCCACCCCCTCGCGGGCCGCACCGGCGTCGCGCTCGCAGACCTCTCCGCCGCCCGCTGGCTCGACGCCCCCGACCTCACCCCGACCGCCGCCCGGCTGCGCGCCGCCGCCGGCGTCGACGGCTTCCGCCCCGCCACCCGCTACCGGGGCACCGACGTGCACGGGCTGCTCGCCCTGGTCGCCACCGGACACGGGCTCAGCCTCCTCCCGGCGTCCGTCCTCGCCGGGGCGCCCGGCGTCGCGTCCGTGTCGATCGCCGCCCCGCGGCTGGTGCACCGCACCGAACTGGTGCACGGCAGCCTGCCGGAGGGGCCGGCCGCGCTGCTGGCGCGGCTGCTGTCGGGCGCGCCCTGAGCCCGCTCCCCGGATCGCGCCGGGCGCCCGCGGTGTTTGTGGAGGCGCGATCACCGGCCGTTCACGTCCTGGGACTGACGGTGGTCGCATGGGTGGTGCTGTCATGGGCACAGTCGTCCGGCGAGAGGCCGGGCAAGGCCTAGGAGATCTCCCCACATGATGCTCCGTCAGCGTCTCACCGTCGTCGCCGCGGCGGCCGTCCTCGCCGCCGCCGGGCTCGCGGCCGGCACCGCGCAGGCCGCCCCCGCGAAGGGCTCACCCGTCAAGATCCGTCCGCTCGCGGCGAGTTGTTCGCAGGCCTACCTGCCGCTGCCCGACCCGTTCTGCACGCCGGGCGCCTACAACCCGGACGTCACCCAGGCCACCATCGGCCAGACCATCTGCGTCTCCGGCTGGACCTCCACCGTCCGCCCGCCGACCAGCTACACCAACGCGCTGAAGGCGCAGCAGATCGCGCAGTACGGCTACGCGGACACCAACCTGTCCGACTACGAGGAGGACCACTTCGTCCCGCTGGAGCTCGGCGGCGCCCCGCGCGACCCGCGCAACCTCTGGCCCGAGCCCCGCTACGGCAGCCAGACCGCGACCGGCAAGGACGGCGTCGAGACCAAGCTGAAGAACGCGGTCTGCAAGGGCACGGTCGGCCTCGACGACGCCCGCCGCGCCATCGTGACCGACTGGACCACCGCGCTCAGCAGCCTCGGCCTCTGACCCTTTGGTTTTTGTGCTGGTGCGGCGGTCGGCCCGTCCGGTCCCCTGTGCCGGACGGGCCGACCTGCCGTCCGCCCCGTGCGCCGCCTCGGCGGTGCGCGGGGCCGTCTGTGGTGGTTCTGTGGTGGTGGTCGGGGCGTGGCGCCGGGTCAGCGGCCCGAGCGGGCCGAGTGGCCCGGGGCCGGGCCCGCGGTGGTCCCGGGCCGTGTGTGCGCGGCGCCGTCCGCCCGTTCCCGTTGCCCGGTCGCCTCGCGGATGCGGGCACTCGGCATGGCTGTTCCCTTCCCCCGTACGTTCTGCCGCCCGGCCGCCGGCCCGCTGCGCTCCTCTGTTCCGAGGGGCGGTCGGGGTCGGCTGCGTCGACGGCGGTCGAAACTTATGCCACCGGGCCGCCGGGAGCAAAGCGGGATACCGGCGGGTAGGCCGCCTTCCCCGGCCGCTGCGGGGGCGTTGGTGGTGAACGTGTGTGCGGGCGTGTCGGAAGGTATGGCGGGCCCTCGGCGCCCGACCGGTCGGCGGGACGGCGCGCGGTCGCGGATTCCCCCTGTCGGGCGGGGGTTTGCGGGTCGGCCGCAGCCCCGGCCGACCCGCCCGTGCGGGCCCGCGGCCGGTCGCGGCGGACGGCCGATGCCAAGGCTTTCCCCCGACCGGATCCGCCGCCCTCCCGCCGGGCGGCCCGCCTGGCCCGGCCCGGCACGGCACGCCCCCGGACCGGTGGCGGATCAGGCGTGGGTGCCGGGGACGCCGAGCTGCTGGGCGAGCCAGGGGAGGGCCTGGGCGAAGGTGGCGGCGCCGGTCTGCCAGGTGTGCTTGCCGGAGCCGACGGCGGTGGTGGTGCGGATGCCGTCCTTCCGGGCGGCGTCGTTCAGGGCCCTGGCGGACTCGATCTGGCCGTGCTCCTCGTCGCCCTGCCCGAAGTAGCCGGAGACGCCCTGGTACTTGGGGTGGTGGGCGAGGACGGTCAGCGGGTCGTGGGCGGCCCAGGCGGCCGCGTCGCCGCCGTACAGCTCCTGGACGGTGTGGTCCTTGTCGCCGGTGGAGGGGCCCTTGTCGCCGGAGAAGTCGCCGAAGTGGGTGAAGACGTTGGGGTGTTCGACGGTGAGGTCGACGGCGCAGGTGCCGCCCATGGACCAGCCGGCCACGCCCCACTTGTGCGGGTCGGTGGCGGCGTTGAAGGTCTTCTGGACGAACGGCGGGACGTCCTTGAGCAGGTGGCTCTCGGAGTTGCCGTGCGGGCCGTCGACGCACTCGGTGTCGACCCGGAAGCCGCCGGTCGCGTCGACGAAGACGAGGATCGGCGCGAAGCCGTTGTGCTTCGCGGCGAAGTCGTCCGCGGTCCTCACGGCGTTGCCGGAGCGGATCCAGTTGTCGGGCGCGGCGAACTCGCCGCCGATCAGCTCCAGCGCCGGCAGCTTCGGCCGGTTCTGGCTGCGGAACCACGCGGGCGGCAGGTAGACGAGCTCCTGGCGGTGGGTGAAGCCGCTGGCCGTGCTCGGGATGTCCACCTGGACGATGCGGCCGGTCTTCGTCTTCCCGTGCAGGGAGCCGAGTTCGGCGAGCGTGATCTGCTCCGGCAGCGGCTGCCCGCTCAGTTCGCCGATCGCGTCGTCGAGGGTCGGGTAGTAGCCGGTGGCGATGTTCACGCTGTTGGCGGCGCAGAACAGGGCGAGCAGCGCGGCTGGCGGCGCGAGCGCCCGGCGCCACCAGCGGGCGCCCCGCCAGCCGAACCCGAGCGCGCTGACCGCCGCGACCGCGATCCCGCCCCACAGCCACACCCCGAACGGGATCGGATCGGTGATCCCGGCGAGCGTGAGCACCCCGACGGCGGCGAGGGCGGTGAGCAGCAGCGCCGTCCCGAGGGCGACCGGGCCCCACTTCAGCCGCCAGACCCGGTCCCGCCAGCCGAGCGCGGCCAGGAACAGGGCGAGGGCCACGGCCTGGACGGCCCAGGGGAACCAGCCGCCGAGCAGGGAGACGTTCATCTGGCGGAGGCTAGGGGTGCCGGATGAGAAGTCGATGAGAGGCTGGCAGGCCGCTGGAAGAAGGCTGGGAGCGCGAGTCGATGCACTTGGAACGGTGTCGTGGACCGGGTGTGGACGTCAATCCGGGGGCGGCCCCGTGCTCGGCATGGGGCCGCCCAGGACAGTTGAGGCTAGCGAGCTGCCGGGAGCTCGCCCGCCTGGACGGCGGCGATGAAGGACTGCCAGGCCTCGGGGCTGAAGCTGAGGGCCGGGCCGTGCGGGTCCTTGCTGTCGCGGACCGGGACGACGCCGGTGAAGCCGTCGGCGACTTCGACGCAGTCGTCGTTCGGGTTACTGGCGCTTGCCTTCCTCCACTGGACGGGGAGTGCGGAGGCGACAGGGAAGTGGGTCACTTGAGCATGTCTCTCTTCTGTGTGATGAGGCTACGCGACTCGTCGAGGGCCAAGGCGGTTGCCATGATTTCGTCGAACGCCGCTCGATAGACATCGACTTGGTCCGGGTCCTCGACCCAGTCGCTGCTGAGCATTCCGCTGAGCAGAACCAGGTCGAGATCGCGTTGCCGAAACTCCAGGAGTGCGAACGGCCCGGTCATGCCGGGGTGCGGCGGAGCCATGGCCGGCATGACCTGGATCCTGATGTTGGGGAGCCGGCTGAACTGCAGCAGCTTGTCCAGCTGGTCAGCCATCACGCCTGGTGCGGCGCTCATGGTCAGGGCCGACTCGTGGATCACGGCCCATAGCTTCAGCGGGTTCTCGGATCGAGTCAGGACGGACTGCCTGTTGATCCGGACTTCGACTCGCTCTTCGACGCTGGGCTTCTCTATGACGCCGCTGGAGATGATGGCGTGAGCGTACTGGCGCGTCTGGAGCAGGCCAGGGATGTAGGCAGACTGATATGACTTGTTACCCACTGCGGTTTCTTCGAGGCGGATCAGATCCGTGTAGAGCGGGTTCAACTGCTCGTAGCCCGCGATCCAGCCGGGACGCCGCTTGTCTCGAAGGATCTCGACGAGGACCTCTTTGAGCTCCTCGTCGCACTCGTAGAAGTCGAGCAGCGCGCGGACGACGTCCGGCTTGAGCTGGACGCGGGCGTTCTCGTATCTGCTGAGCTTCACCAGGTTGACGCCGTCGACCTGAGCCGCCACCTCTTCGGCCGACAGGTTCTTGAGCTCGCGAAGTCGCCTGAGCTCGGCTGCGATGCGCCGGTATCGCACGGCTGGTACTGCGACCGCCATCTATGTGACCCCTTCAAAGCTTCCAAGAACCAGTGTGCATGGCGTATGTGATGCTTCGCCACCACCTTCGGGGAGTCTAAGGGCGACGCCTTGCCACTCAAGGTGAAAGTTTTCATATTTGCTCGACTTGCCTTGCGCTTCCGATGTGGCGTGCATCATGCTTTGAGTAACGGAGTGCTAGCTGACTGTGAACGCCTGTGCAGGTCGGTGGGCGCGCATTCCGGTGCCTCGTGCTGGGTGCTGCGCTGGTCGCGGAAGCCCGCCGAGTCGGCAGCTCTGCCTTGGATCTTCTCCACTCGCTCCCGAAGGTGGCTTCGCCATGTTCGAATCGCCTGACAATCCCCCCGAGTTCGTGTCCAGCTGCTGGCTGCTGCGCAGTCGGCGGTCGCCGGCGAAGGCCCGGCAGGCGCTCTTGCGGCTCCTCGGCTCGACCCCCGCCGGTGAACTCTTCGCGGACTCCGGTCTGTTGGTGGTCTCCGAGCTCGTCACCAATGCCGTCGTGCATGGCACTCCGATCGGCAACCGGCTGTGGCTCTCCCTCTCCCTCATCCCCTCGCGACTGCGCATCGAGGTGCACGACGCGCGCCGTGACCGCGCGCCGCTCCTTCGCCCTGCGTCCGCCGAAGACGAGTCCGGGCGGGGCCTTCTCCTCGTCAAGCTCCTGTCCGAGCGCTGGGGTTGCTGCCCGCGCGTGCCCATCGGCAAGATCGTGTGGTCGGAGATCGGTTCCGCCGCCGCCTCCTCCGCCCCCGTGGAGCGTGTGGCGTGAACGAGGACCGCCTGGTCACCGCCGAGATCACCGGCGGTCTGATGCCGCCGACGATCTACGCCCTCCTCCCCAAGGCGCTCGACGCCCTCTGGCGCTCCCTCCAGTTCCAGCCCATGAGCCGCCCCCAGTGGCTCTGGTTCGAGCGCTACCTCACCGGCCCGTCCGCCGACTGCTTCGTCGCCGGTTACCTCGCCAGTGCGGGCCCGCTCGACCTCCCTGTCGTTCTCCCCGACTCCCTCCACCACCTGCGTCTCGGCTGGACGCCCCCCGGAGGCGAATGGTGAGCCGTCGCGCGACGGGCCGGCCCTGCCGCTCCTCCCGGCGTGGTGCGTGCTAGCTTTGAACGCGTTCAAATAAGTGGGCGCAAGGGGGAGCCGTGGCCGTGGTGCCGGGGAGTGCGAGGGTGCTGGCGGGGCTGGCGGCCGCGGTGTGTCTGCTCCCGCTGGCGCTCGTGGCGGTGGCGTTCGGCCTGGGCGGCCCGTTCTCGTTCCTGCACGTGATCGCGTTGGTCAGCGCTGCGGCCGCCGCCGTGCCGGTGTGCTACCGGGAGCTCGGCCCGTTCCGGATCGCCTGTGCGGCGGCGGGCGCGGTGGTGGCGGTCGCCTCGGTGCCGCTGCTGTTCGTGGGCATCTGGTTCGTGATCGGGTTCGGCGCGTGGCTCATGCTGGCGGCCTTCCTGTTCCTGCCGGTCGCCGCGATCCCCGCGCTGGTGGCCGCGTTCCAGCGCGCCCGCGGCCCCGAGTACGGCCAGACGGCGGCCGTCCTCGGGTGGACCGTGGGGGTGCTGTCGCTGCTGGGCTGGTCGCTGGTCGCGCTCTACGCGGTGATGGGGCGCTGAACTCCCGGACGGCCCGCCGTCGTCAGCCGGCGAACCGCTCGCGCAGGGCCGCCAGGCCGGCCGTGAACACCCCGTGGAGGCGGTCGGCGGAGTCCTTGCGGTGCTCGGCCTCGACGTCGTACGTGGCGCCCCACTCCACGAAGCTGGCGTCGAGCGCGGTGACCGGGGTGACCCGCAGCGTCGCCCGGTAGCCGTACAGCTCGAACGCCCCTTCGGGGAAGCTGTAGGTGTAGCTGCGGGCGTCCTCGTCGTAGGCGAGCAGCGTCTCGCGCAGCGCAGCGCCGTCGATCTCGAACACCCGGACCGACCCGATCGCGTTGCCCGTCAGCTCGTTGCCGAGGCTGCTGGCCGGCAGGCCCGGGTGCCAGCCGCCGAGGTTGTGGAAGTCCCCCAGCAGCTCCCACACCTGTTCGGCCGGAGCCTCCACGACCGTACTGACCTTCGTACCCGCCATCGTCGTCGCCTTTCGCCGGCCTTCGTACGGACGGACACCATCCTCGGGCCGGCGCGTGGCGGGCGCCAGGGGGCCCGGCGGCGAGCGCCAGGGCGTCACCGTCCCGGCGCGGCCGCTTCGAGGTCGTCGACGGTGCCGGACATGACGGTGCGCAGGTGGCGGGTGAGGTGGTCCGTCGGCCAGTCCCACCAGGCGAGGGCGAGCAGGCGGGCGATGTCCGCCTCGGCGTAGCGGGTGCGGATGAGCTTGGCCGGGTTGCCGCCGACGATCCCGTAGTCGGGGACGTCGTCGACGACGACGGCGCCGGAGGCGATGATCGCGCCGTGGCCGATGCGCACGCCGGGCATCACCATGGCGCCGTAGCCGATCCAGACGTCGTTGCCGACCACCGTGTCCCCGCGGCCGGCGAGGCCGGTGACCAGGTCGAAGTGCTCGGCCCAGCTTCCGCCCATGATGGGGAACGGGAAGGTCGAGGGGCCGTCCATGCGGTGGTTCGCCCCGTTCATGATGAACCGGACCCCCGTACCCAGCGCGCAGAACTTCCCGATGACCAGCCGCTCCGGGCCGTAGTGGTAGAGCACGTTGCGCGTCTCGAACGCGGTCGCGTCGTCCGGGTCGTCGTAGTAGGAGTAGTCGCCGACGTCGATCAGCGGGGACGTCACCAACGGCTTGAGGAGCACCACGCGCGGCTGCCCGGCCACCGGGTGGAGAGTCGAAGGGTCCGGCGGGACGGAACTCATGGCGGTGCCACTCCTGATCGTCAGGTGTGAAGAGCGGAAAGGACATTGATCATCCCACGGGCTAGGATCGCGGCCCATGGATGCGAGCACCCGAACCGACCTGATCGCCGTCCCGCCCGGCCGTGTCACGCTGTCGGACCGCCGTACGCAGCGGAGCTGGACCGTCGAGCTCGCCCCCTACGAGCTGGCGGCCTGTCCCGTCACCCGCGAGCAGTACGGCGCCGGGGCCGGCGACCGGCTCCCCGCCGACAGCGTCTCCTGGTACGACGCCGTCCGCTACTGCAACGACCTGTCCCGGCGGGACGGGCTGGCGCCGGCCTACCGGCTCGACGGCGAGTCCGTCACCTGGGACCGCGCCGCCGACGGCTACCGGCTGCCCACCGAGGCCGAGTGGGAGCACGCCTGCCGCGCCGGAACGGACGGCCCCCGCTACGGGCCGCTCGACGAGATCGCGTGGCACCGCGGCAACTCGGACGAGCGCCCGCACCCGGTGGGCGGCCTGCGCCCCAACGGCTTCGGCCTGTATGACCTGCTCGGCAACGTGTGGGAGTGGTGCTGGGACGTGTACGACGCCGAGGTGTACGGCGACTACCGCGTGCTGCGCGGCGGCGGCTGGTTCGACGAGCACTGGAGCTGCCGCGCCTCCGTCCGCCGCCGCAGCCACCCCACCCTGCGGATCGACGACGTCGGCTTCCGGCTCGCCCGGTCGATCACCGCCTGAAGGCGCGCGCCGCGGGGAACCCGGGCCTGGTCGCGGACCGTTGGGGTCTGCATGAACGACGCACCGGTGTCCCTCAGACCGATCGGCGAAGCCGACCTCGCCCCGCTCGAAGCACTGCTGAACGACCCCAGGGCGTCGGGCCCGTTCCAGTGGTTCGGGTGGCGCGACCCCGGGCGGACCCGGCGCCTCTGGGCGGAGAACGGCCTGCTGGCGCCCGAGCAGTCGATGCTCGCGGTGCTCGTGGGGGGCGAGTTCGCCGGGTTCGTCGCCTGGCGGCAGGTCGGCCGGCCGGACTTGGCGCCGTACTGGAACCTCGGCATCATGATCCGCCCGGAGGCGCGCGGCCGGGGCGTCGGCACGCGGGCCCAACAACTGCTGGTGGACTACCTGTTCGCCCACACCGTGGTGATGCGGCTGGAGGCGGACACCGAGGACGCCAACCTCGCCGAGCAGCGCGCGCTGGAGAAGTGCGGCTTCGTCCGTGAGGGCGTCCAGCGCAGCATGGGCTTCCGGGACGGCCAGTGGCGTGACGTGGTCCGCTACAGCCTGCTGCGCACCGACCCCCGGCCGCTTCCTGAGACCTAGGCGACCCCGAACCACTCCTCCGCGAGGGCGTCCAGCGTCCGCGCGGAGGGCTTCAACTCCCGCCGAGGTGGGTCGGGATGAGGGAAGCGCCCCGCGCCGGAGCGGTTCAGTGGGGCCCGCAGGCGTCGGTGGCGGCGGGGGAGAGGGGTTCCGGGCCGCCGGCCGGGTCGCGGGTGAGCAGGTAGCGGGCGCCGGGGCCGGTGTCGGCGGCGCGGTCGGCGGCGTTGTAGAGGGAGCAGCGGGAGAGGGAGAGGCAGCCGCAGCCGATGCAGCCGGTCAGCTTGGCCTTGAGGCGCTGGAGCTCGGCGATCTGCTCGTCGATGCGGCTCTGCCAGGATTCGGCGACCCGGTCCCACTCGGCGCCGCTGGGGGCGGGGCGCTCGGGGAGCCGGTCGAGGGCGACGCGGGCCTCGTCGAGGGAGAGGCCGACGCGCTGGGCGGCGCGGACGAAGGCGATCCGGCGCAGCGTGCCGCGGGGGTAGCGGCGCTGGCCGCCGGCGGTGCGGGTGGCGTGGATGAGGCCGAGGCTCTCGTAGTAGCGCAGGGCGGAGGCGGCGAGGCCGCTGCGGTGGCCGAGTTGGCCGATGGTGAGCAGGTCGTCGCGGTGCGGGCCGGGTGCTCGGCCGTGGTCCGGGGTCGCGGTCATGGGCACCCACTCTAGCCGCTTGACCTCAAGTCGACTTTAAGTTGCACCATCGTGGTCATGACGACGAACGCAACCGCGGACCTCGCGGAAACCACCCGTTTCGAGGACCTGTCGGCGCTGATGGGCCTGATGACCGGCGACGAGAAGCACGGCCCGGCCGCCACCTCCACCCTGGACGCGCTCTGGGTGCTCTACGACCGGGTCCTGCGGGTGAGCCCGGAGCGGGCCGGGGCGCAGGACCGGGACCGCTTCCTGCTCTCCAAGGGCCACGGCCCGATGGCGTACTACGCGGTGCTCGCGGCCAAGGGCTTCATCGACCCCGGGGTGCTGCCGAGCTTCGGCGGTTACGACTCTCCGCTCGGCCACCACCCGGACCGGATGCTCGTCCCCGGGGTGGAGATCGCCTCTGGCTCGCTCGGGCACGGCCTGCCGCTGGGCGTCGGCACGGCGCTCGGGCTGCGGGCGCAGGGCCTGACCGACCCGGCGGTGTGGGTGCTGGTCGGCGACGCCGAGTTCGACGAGGGCTCCAACCACGAGGCGGTGGCCTTCGCCGGTGCGTACGGGCTGGAGCGGCTGCACGTGGTGGTGATCGACAACTCCTCGGCCACGCACGGCTGGCACGGCGGCATCGCGGCCCGGTTCGCGGCCGAGGGCTGGTCCACCGCGACGGTGGACGGCCGCGACCACGAGGCGCTGTACCGCGCCTACACCGCCGAGCACCCGGGCCGCCCGCACGTGGTGGTCGCCCGGGTCGAGCCCAAGGACTCCTGAGCCCGAGGCCTCCTGGGCCCGAGGCCTCCTGAGCCCGAGGCCTCCTGGGCCCGCGAGCCCTCACGCAAGCGCCAAGCCGGCACGCACGCGCCAACCAGCACGAACCGAAAGGCACTTCACCGATGGACACCATGCGCGACCGCTTCATCGACGTCACCAGCCGCCTGCTGGACGAGGACCCCCGGCTGGCCGTGGTGCTCGCCGACATCACCGCGGCCGCTTTCGCCCCGGCCCAGCAGCGCCACCCGGACCGGGTGGTCAACGTCGGTATCCGCGAGCAGCTGCTGATCGGCGCGGCCGGCGGCCTGGCGCTGACCGGGATGCGTCCGATCGCCCACACCTTCGCCAGCTTCCTGATCGAACGGCCCTTTGAGCAGGTCAAGTTGGACCTCGTCCACCAGGGCGTCGGCGCCGTCCTGGTGAGCGCGGCCGGCTCCTACGACTGGCCGGCCGGCGGCCGCACCCACATGTCCCCGGGTGACGTCGCCCTGCTGGACACCCTGCCGGACTGGACGGTCCACGTGCCGGGCCACCCGGACGAGGCCGAGCAGCTGCTGCGCCACGCCGTCGCGGACGGCGACCGCAACGTCTACGTCCGCCTCTCGGCGCACCAGAACGCGCAGGCCCTGCCGGTCGAGGCGGGCCGGTTCACCACTGTGCGGCAGGGCTCGCGCGGCGTGGTCCTCGCGGTCGGGCCGATGCTGGACGCGGTGCTCGCGGCCACCGAGGGCCTGGACGCCACCGTGCTGTACGCGGCGACGGTGCGCCCCTTCGACGCGGCCGGGCTGCGGGCGGCGGTGGGGGAGCGGGCGGACGTGGTGCTGGTGGAGCCGTACCTGGCGGGCACCTCGGCGAACGAGGCGCACGCCGCCCTGGCCGACCGCCCGCACCGGGTGCTGGGCCTGGGCGTGCCGCGCGAGGAGCACCGGCACTACGGCTCGATCCCGGAGCACCTGAGCGCCTACGGCTTGGACGCGGCCTCGCTGCGGGAGCGGATCGGCACCTTCCTCTGGTGACGCGCGTGGTGGGTCAGGCCGCGCCGACCGCCACCGCGACGATGGCCACCGCGTCCGCCCCCAGCCGTACCGCCGTCCCGTCCAGTGCCGCCGCCCCGAAGGCCGCGACCAGTTCGCGCCCGGTCCCGTCCAGTGGCAGGGCGGCCTCGGTGGGGCCGAGGTTGACGGCGATCCGGTACGGGCCCCGGTGCACCACCAGCCAGCGCGCCGCCTCGTCGTACGCCACCCGCACCGCGCCGAGGCCGGGGTCGGACAGCTCCGGCCGGTCGCGGTGCAGCCGGATCAACGTCCGGTGCCAGGTGAGGAGTTCGGCGTGCGGGGCGCGCCGGGGTTCGGTCCAGTCGAGGACGGAGCGCAGGACGGTGGCGGGCTCCTGCGGGTCGGGGACGGACTCGGCGGCCCAGCCGTGGTCGGTGAACTCCCGGCGCCTGCCCTGCCGGACGGCCTCGGCGAGCTGCGGGTCGGTGTGGTCGGTGAAGTACTGCCAGGGGGTGGCCGCGCCCCACTCCTCGCCCATGAACAGCATCGGGGTGAACGGCGAGGTGAGCACCAGCGCGGCGCCGCAGGCGAGCCGGCCGGTGGTGAGGCAGGTGGAGATGCGGTCCCCGAGGGCCCGGTTGCCGATCTGGTCGTGGGTCTGGAGGTAGCCGAGCAGCCGGTGTCCGCCGTCCGGCGGGAAGGGGCGGCCGTGGCCGCGGCCACGGAAGCCGGACCAGGTGCCGTCGTGGAAGAAGCCGCGGGTGAGCGTCTTGGCGAGGGCGGCGAGCGGGTGGCGGGCGAAGTCGCCGTAGTAGCCCTGGGATTCGCCGGTGAGCGCGCAGTGCAGGGCGTGGTGGAAGTCGTCGCTCCACTGCGCGGTGAGGCCCTGGCCGCCGGCCGCGCGCGGGGCGGTGGTGTGCGGGGTGTTGAGGTCGGATTCGGCGATCAGGAACAGCGGGCGGTTGGTCGCGACGGCCAACTTCTCGACCTGGTGGGACAGTTCCTCCAGGAAGTGGACGGCCCGGTCGTCCGCGAGGGCGTGCACGGCGTCCAGCCGCAGGCCGTCGATCCGGTAGTCGCGCAGCCAGCCGAGCACGCTGCCGATCAGGTAGCGGCGCACCTCGTCGGAGCCGGGGGCGTCCAGGTTGACCGCCGCCCCCCACGGCGTGTGGTGCCGGTCGGTGAAGTACGGGCCGTACGCGGGAAGGTGGTTGCCGGAGGGGCCGAGGTGGTTGTGGACGACGTCCAGCACCACGCCGAGGCCCTTGCGGTGGGCGGCGTCGACGAAGCGCTTCAGCCCTTCGGGCCCGCCGTACGGCTCGTGCACGGCCCACGGCGAGACCCCGTCGTAGCCCCAGCCGTGCCGGCCGGGGAACGGGCAGACCGGCATCAGTTCGACGAAGTCGACGCCCAACTCGACGAGGTGGTCGAGGTGTTCGGCGGCGGCGTCGAAGGTGCCGCGGGGGGTGAAGGTGCCGATGTGCAGCTCGTACAGCACGGCGCCGGGCAGCGCGCGGCCGCGCCAGCCGGTTTGCGACCAGCGGAACGCGGCGTGGTCGACCGGGCGGCTGGGGCCGTCGGGCCCGTGCGGCTGCCAGGGGGAGCGCGGGTCGGGCAGCGGCGGCCCGCCGTCGAGGCGGAAGGCGTAGTCGCCGGTCGGAGCGCCGCCGGTCCACCAGCCCGGGCGCTGCGGGCACCGGGCCAGTGGATGGGCGGAGCCGTCGACCTCGACCTCGACCCGGTCGGTGGCCAGGGGCGCCCACACCTCGTAGATCCGCACGCTCAGCTCCTCCTCGTCAGCAGCGCCACCGGCCGGTCCGCCAGCAGCCGCGCGACGGGCACCGGGCCCGCCGGGTGGGTCCGCAGCGTCAGCTGGTCCGTCCAGGGCCCGCCCTCGGGCAGCTCCAGGACGGTGCCGCGCCAGCCGCCGGCGCGGTCCAGCCCGTACGGGAGTCGGGTGACGGCGGTGACCACGTCGGCGCCGCGGGCGAAGGCCAGCAGGTGGTCGGCGGCGGGGCCGGCGGCGGCCAGCGGCCGGTAGGGCCCGAGCGGGCGGTCGCGCCGCAGGTGCAGCGCCGCCCTGGTGAGGTGCAGCTTCTCGCGGGCGAGGTCGCCGGGGCGCGGGGCGGCCGCGTCGGTGAGCCGGACGGCGAGCGCGCCGAGGTCCACCACGCCCCGGTTGTCCGGGTCGACGAGGGTGTACAGCGGCTCCTCGCTGCCCTGGTAGAGGTCGGGCACGCCGGGGACGGTGAGGTGCAGCAGCGCGGCGGCGAGGGTGTTGGCGCGGGCGTACGGGGCGAGGGCGTGCACCAGGCCCTCGATCCGGGGCAGCAGTCCGGGGTTGGTGTGGACGGCGCGGGCACGCGCGGTGAGCGCCTGCTCGAAGCGCGCGTCGGGGGTGGTCCAGGAGGTGTGCAGCTTGGCCTCGCGGGCGGCCTTGAGGAGGGCGGCGACGAGCCGGTCGGGGTCGATCGGCCAGGCGGCGACGAGGGTGTGCCAGAGCAGCCAGTCGCCGTCGCGGGTACCGGGGTCGGGGCCGCTTTCGCCGTCGTGGCGGCCTTCGCGGTCGTGATCGCCGCGGGGGCCGGGCCCGGCGGCGGTGGACCAGGCGGCGGCCTCGGCGGCCCAGGCCTCGGGCTGCTCGGCGAGGACGGCGAGCCGGGCGCGGGCGTCGGCGCTGCGCTTGGTGTCGTGGGTGGACAGCACGGTCATGCTGTGCGGCCAGGCGCGCTCCAGGTAGCGGCACCAGTCGTGGAACCGGGCCGGGGGCAGCCCCGGCCGGCCGGGCTCGCCGCCGACCTCGTTGAGGCCGGGCAGCGCGTTCCACCGGTAGAAGGCGGTGTCCTCGACGCCCTTGGCGGCGACGGCGGCGGCGGTCTGCGCGAAGCGCTCGCAGAACTCGTCCTTCTGCGGCCCGCTCCCCAGCTCCCCGAGGGCCAGGGCGGCGACCAGCCGGTCCGTCGGGTCGGCCGAGCCGCCCAGCGCCGCGCGCAGCTGCTCGGCGGAGGCCGGCGGCACCGGCTCCCCGGGCCGGGCGTACGGCCGGTACGCCGGGTAGCCGGTGAACAGCCGGCGCAGCGCCGCGCGCAGCTGCCAGGGCGCGTGGTCGGAGTGCGCGGGCTCGGCGGCGCCGATCCGCAGCGCGATCCGCACCAGCCGGTCGACCTCGGCGGCCAGCTCGCCGTGCGGCGCGGTCATGTCGGCCCGCCCGCGCCGGGCGGCGGCGACCGCCGGGTGGGGGTCGGCGCAGGGTTGGCCGTCCGGCGCGGAGCCGGCCAGGAACGCCGCGTACGCCCCGGCCAGCCGGCAGGCGCCCGCGTGGTCGGTGAGCACGCCGTCGATGCGGCGCAGCGCGTCGTAGCCGGTCGTCCCGGCGACCGGCCAGTCCGCGGGCAGCCGCTCGTCGCCGGTGAGGATCTTCTCGACGACGGTGTACGCCCCGCCGGTGGCGCCGGCGAGGCGGCGCAGGTAGCCGCGCGGGTCGGCGAGCCCGTCGGGGTGGTCGATCCGGAAGCCGTCGACGACGCCGTCGGCGTGCAGCCGCAGCAGGGTGGCGTGGGTGGCGGCGAACACCTCGGGCTCCTCGACCCGGACGGCGATCAGCTCGTTGACGGTGAAGAAGCGCCGGTAGTTCAGTTCGGTGCGGGCCAGCCGCCACCAGGCGAGCCGGTACCACTGGCGGGCGAGCAGCTCGTCGAGCGGCAGCCCCGAGGTGCCGGGCCGCAGCGGCAGCTCGTGGTCGTGGTAGCGCAGCACCTCGCCGTCCACCACCAGCTGGTCCAGCACGGTGCCGAGCCGGTCGCCGAGCAGCGGCAGCAGCACCCGGCCGCGCGCGGGGGCGTCGACGGGGCCGGGCTGGGCCGCCCAGTCGATGTCGAACCAGCGCGCGTACGGCGAGTCGGGTCCGTCGCGCAGCACCTGCCACAGCGGCTGGTTGAGCCGCTCGGGGACGGGCACCGCCATGTGGTTGGGCACCACGTCGACGAGCAGCCGCAGGCCGTGCCGGTGGGCGGCGGCGGCCAGCGCGCGCAGGGCGCCCTCGCCGCCGAGCTGCTCGCTGACCCGGCCGTGGTCGACGGTGTCGTAGCCGTGGGTGGAGCCGGGGGCGGCCTCCAGCAGCGGGGACAGGTGCAGGTGGGAGACGCCGAGGGCGGCGAGGTAGGGGACGGCGGCGGCGGCGTCGTGGAGGGTGAAGCCGGGTTGCAGCTGGAGGCGGTAGCTGGCCGTGGGGGCCGTGGCGGTAGCGGTGGCGGATGAGGGGGAGGCGGCGGCCGGGCGGGGCGGTGCGGGCTCGGCGGCGGAGGTCATAGGTCCATGAGTACCCGGGGGAGCCCGCCGCCAAGACCCGCTGCTGGTCCGAACAGGTGAGCGCGGGGTGTCAGGCCGGCCGCTGGAGCACCATCAGCGAGCGGTCGGTGAGCCACAGCGCGTCCCCGGCCTTGACCCGCGCGCCCGCGCCCGGGGCGGGCAGCCGGGCCTGTGCGGTGTCGACCACGACCTGCCATTCCTGCCCGTGGTCGGCGGGCAGGGTGAACTCCAGCGGCTCGAAGTGCGCGTTGAACATCAGCAGGAAGGAGTCGTCGACGATCCGCCCGCCGCGCCGGTCCGGCTCGGAGATGGCGTAGCCGTTGAGGAAGACGGTCAGCGACTTGGCGTAGCTGGCGCCCCAGTTGCGCTTGGTCATCTCCTCCCCGCCGGGGGTGAACCAGGCGATGTCGGTGAGGTCGTCGTAGCCGCCGGAGTCGTAGCCGCCCGAGGGATGGTTGTTTGAGGGGTGACCGCCCGAGGGGTGACGGCCGGAGGCGTGACCGCCGGAGGGGCGGCCGCCGGCGGCGAGCGTCCCCGGCCCGGGGCGCCCGGGGACCGGCCGCCCGTGGAAGAAGCGCCGCCGCCGGAACACCGGGTGGTCGCGGCGCAGCCAGATCATCCCCTGGGTGAACTCCAGCAGCCGCGCCTCGGGCCCGTCGCCGTCCGGCCAGTGCACCCAGGTGAGTTCGTTGTCCTGGCAGTAGGCGTTGTTGTTGCCCTGCTGGGTGCGGCCGAGTTCGTCGCCGTGGGAGAGCATCGGCACGCCCTGGGAGAGCATCAGGGTGGCGATGAGGTTGCGCTGCTGGCGGGCTCTGAGCTCCTCGACGGCCGGGTCGGTGCAAGGGCCCTCGACGCCGCAGTTCCAGGAGCGGTTGAAGGACTCGCCGTCGCGGTTGTCCTCGCCGTTGGCCTCGTTGTGCTTGTCGTTGTAGGAGACGAGGTCGCGCAGGGTGAAACCGTCGTGGCAGGTCACGAAGTTGATGGAGGCGATGGGGCGGCGGCCGTCGTCCTGGTAGAGGTCGGAGGAGCCGGTGAGCCGGGAGCCGAACTCGGCGAGGGCGGCGGTCTCGCCGCGCCACAGGTCGCGCACGGTGTCCCGGTACATGCCGTTCCACTCGGTCCACAGCGGCGGGAAGTTGCCGACCTGGTAGCCGCCCTCGCCGAGGTCCCAGGGTTCGGCGATCAGCTTGGCCTGGGAGACCACCGGGTCCTGCTGGACGAGGTCGAAGAAGGAGGAGAGCCGGTCGACCTCGTGGAACTGCCGGGCCAGGGTGGCGGCGAGGTCGAAGCGGAAGCCGTCGACGTGCATCTCGGTGACCCAGTAGCGCAGCGAGTCCATGATCAGCTGGAGCACGTGCGGGCTGCGCATCAGCAGGCTGTTGCCGGTGCCGGTGGTGTCCTCGTAGAAGCGCTGGTCCCGGGCGAGGCGGTAGTAGGAGACGTTGTCCAGCCCGCGCAGGGACAGCGTCGGCCCGAGGTGGTTGCCCTCGGCGGTGTGGTTGTAGACGACGTCCAGGATCACCTCGATCCCGGCCGCGTGCAGCGCCTTGACCATCGACTTGAACTCCTGCACCTGCTGGCCCCGGTCGCCGCTGGAGGCGTAGGAGGAGTGCGGGGCGAAGAAGCCGATGGTGTTGTAGCCCCAGTAGTTGGACAGGCCCAGGTCGCGCAGCCGGTGGTCGCGGACGAACTGGTGCACCGGCATCAGCTCGATCGCGGTGACGCCGAGCTTGGCCAGGTGCTCGATCACCGCCGGGTGGGCCAGGCCCGCGTAGGTGCCGCGGATCTCCTCGGGGATGCCCGGGTGCAGCCGGGTGAGGCCCTTGACGTGCGCCTCGTAGATGACGGTGCGGTGGTAGTCGGTGCGCGGCGGGTGGTCGGTGCCCCAGTCGAAGTACGGGTTGATCACGACCGAGTGCATGGTGTGCGGGGCGGAGTCGAGGTCGTTGCGGCGCTCGGGCGCGCCGAAGTGGTAGCCGTAGACGGCCTCGTCCCAGTCGATGTGCCCGCTCATCGCCTTGGCGTACGGGTCCAGCAGCAGTTTGGCGCTGTTGTGGCGCTGGCCGAGGCCGGGGTTGTACGGGCCGTGGACGCGGAAGCCGTAGCGCTGGCCGGGCTGGACGCCGGGGAGGTAGGCGTGCCGGACGAAGGCGTCCGTCTCGCGCAGTTCGACGGCCGTCTCCGAGCCGTCCTCGTCGATCAGGCACAGCTCGATCCGGTCGGCACTCTCGGAGAACACCGCGAAGTTGGTGCCGGCCCCGTCGTAGGTGGCGCCGAGGGGGTAGGGCTTACCGGGCCAGACCTGCATGAGTCCTCAACTTCCTTGCACTCAACGGAAACTGACGTGTAGTCCGATAACGTGCCCAGACCCGGACGCTCTCTTCCCGGCCGGGCGGCCGGGCATGTGCGGCGCTCGCGCGCCGTGACGCACGGCACAGTGCGCATACTCCCCGAGCCTTCCCCCGGCGGCTGGGACATGTGCGGCCGGTTCGCCCGAACGGGTGTCCAGCCGGGATTCCTGTGATAAGCGGGGCCGGGCTCGCGGCGGGCGGGGCCGGCGATGGGCGGGGCTTGCGATGGGCGCGGGTCTGTGAAGGGTGGGCCTGGTGGTGGTGCCGGGCCCCGGGGGCCATCCGGCTGCGCACCGCTCGCGGCGGGCAGTACCCTTGATCGTCCGGCCGCCCCCGGGCCGGTGGCGCTCCATCAGCCGCGCAGGGGCGGAGCGTAGAACAGCAGACCAGGTGAGGTGGCGCATGGTGTTCCCCGCCGGCGGCCGCGGCCCGGGGCCCGACGGCCCCGACCGGGGCGGCGCCCGCAGCGAGGCGCCCACGGTCGTCATGCGCCCCACCCTGTCCGGCCGCCCCCTGGTGCCCGCCCAGGGCGGCCCGGTCGAGATCCCCGCCCTCGCCTGGTCCGCCGCCGAATGGGAGGACGCCTACCAGCGGGTCCGCATGTCCGGCCGCGCCTACGTCTGGCTCAACCTCGTCGAGCAGCGGCTGCGCTCCCTCGTCGACGAGGTGCTGCACCCCATCTACGCCCCCGCCCACGGCGAGGACTGGGTCACCGCCGCCGCCGGCCCCGCCGGCGAGGAGTGGGCGCACCGGGCCGGAGCCGTCCGCGAGGTCAGCCGCCGCAAGGGCTACCTGCTCGACCCGGCCGACGACGACCCGCTGGTCTTCCTCACCCTGCCCCAGCTGCGCGAGCTGATGGTCCAGCACTGGCCCTGCTTCGAGCCCTACCTGTCCGACCGGCGCGAGATCGAACTCGCCCTGGACGAACTGGAGGTGGCCCGGCACGTGGTCTCCCGCAACCGGGTGCTCACCCAGACCGTCCTCGCCCAGACCGAACGCGCCGCCGCCCGCCTGCTCGCCGTCCTGGACGGCGGCGCCGGCGGCGTGCCCGCCGACGTCGTCGAGTCGCTGGTGGCCGGCCGGTACGCGGACGTCGTCGCCGTGCACGCCGACCGCGTCCGCCTCCAGCGCGACCTGCCCGTCGAGGACCTGCTGGACGGCGCCCGGCGCCTGGACGCGCTCGGCATCGGCCTCGGCATGCTCTGCCAGAACTACACCGGCAAGCGGCTGGTGCGCCTGGCCGGCGACGGCTGCCGGGTCCGCCTGCTCTTCCTCAACCCGGCGAGCAGCGCCGTCCGCCGCCGCGAACGCGAACTCGGCCTCGGGCGCGGCGAGTTGTCGCGCTCCATCGAGATGAACATCATGCACGTGCGCCGGGTGCGGGCCCGGCTGCGCGACCAGGGCGGCTTCGAGATCCGGGTCTTCGACGAGACCCCGCGCTTCACCGCCTACCTCGTCGAGGGCCCCCGCCCGACCGGCCAGGTCGGCGGCCGCCGCCAGAGCCGCGACCTCGGCGTCATCCAGCCCTACCTGCGCCGCGCCCGGGGCATGGAGTCCCCGGCCCTGGTGCTGCGCGGCGGCGCCGGCCAGCAGCCCGGCGGCAGCGAGCAGGGCTTGCTGGAGGTCTACCGCGAGGAGTTCGAGGGCGCCTGGGGCGACTCCCGGCCGGTGTCCTGAACCCGCACCCCCCGTTCCTGATGGACCGTCAATTTCCCTTCTCCACCCCCGGGTGGAGGCCCGGAAATCCATCCGTGCGGCGGCGACACCCCCGGGCCGGGCCGCGCAAGCTGGAGGCGGGGTCGCGGCCGCACGAGCGGCGCGACGATGCCGAGGGGAGTGCGCCGTGGTGTACGGGACGAAGCGCGGGACAAAGCGCGGGACAGTGCGCGGAACAGCATGGGGGGCCGCGCGCGGAAGGCTGCGCGAAGGGCCCGGGGCGGGGTTGCGCGCAAGGCGGCCGGGGAAGGCCCGCCGAACCGTCCCCCCGCGCTGGCCGCTCGCACTGGCCGGTGTGGCGGCGGCCCTGCTGGGCCTGCTGCCGGCCGTCCCCGCCGAGGCCCGGGAGACGGGCGGCTGCCGTACGGCGACCTCCGTCGGCCGCCTCCAGGGGGTGTCCCAGGACGGCCGGTGCGCCTACCTGGGCGTCCCGTACGCGGCGCCGCCCACCGGCGAGCGCCGGTTCCGCCCGCCGCAGCCGGCCGCGCCCTGGCCCGCAACGCTGCGCGCCACCCGGGCCCGCCCCGGCTGCCCGCAGGACCTGAGCGCGGGCGGCGGCGGCACCGAGGACTGCCTGTACCTCAACGTGTGGTCGGCGCACGGCGGCGGCGCCCGCAAACCCGTCATGGTCTTCCTGCACGGCGGCGCGGACGAACTCGGCGCCGCCGGCCAGCCCGTCTTCGACGGCGGCCTGCTGGCCGAACGCGGCGACGCCGTCGTGGTGAACCTGGACTACCGGCTCGGCATCCTGGGCTGGACGGAACTCGGCGGGCTCGACCCGTCCTACGCCGGCTCGGGCAACAACGGGCTGCGCGACGAGAGCGCCGCGCTGGCCTGGGTGCGCCGGCACATCGGCGCCTTCGGCGGCGACCCGGGCAACGTCACCGTCTTCGGCCAGTCGGCCGGCGCGATCTCGATCAGCGCCCTGCTGGCCGGCGACCACCCCGAGCAGCTCTTCCAGCGCGCCATCGTCGAGAGCGGGCCCGGCTACCTGGTGCACACCGCGGCCGCCGCGCAGGCCACCGCCGCAAAGGTCTTCGCCACCGGCGGCATCCACACCGTCGCGGACCTCGACCGGCTGAGCACCCCACAGGTCCTCGAACTCCAGGAACAGGTCCAGCACGGGCTCTCCGGGCTGTCCTCCGCGGTCTTCTTCGGCCCCTCCATCGACGGGGCGCTGGTGCCTGGCCCGGTCGTCGAACGGATCGCCGCCGGCAGCGCCCGCGACGTCGACGTGATGACCGGCACCACCGAAAACGAGACCGACTACTGGGCGCTGTTCGACCCCACGCTGCCGGACCTCCCGCTGAGCGCCTACCGCAACCTGCCCCCGGTGCTCGCCGACCGCAAACAGCAGCTGTACGACCGGTACGCCGCCGACCGCCCCGGGGCCACCGAGGGCCGGGTGGTGAACGCGATGCTCACCGACCAGACCGAGCGGATCCCCACCCTGCGCCTGGCCGAGGCCCAGTCCCGCTGGCGGCCCACCTACGTCTACCAGTTCGACTGGCACGTGCCCTACGTCCCCGGCCTGCCCGCCGCCCAGAACCTGGGCGCCATGCACACCCTGGAACTGCCCTTCGTCTTCGGCGGCCTGGACCTCGGCGCGATCCCGCGCGGCGCGCAGACCGTCGCCGCCCAGCGGCCCGAACTCACCCGGCTGTCCGCGCGGATGGCCGACGCCTGGGCCTCCTTCGCCCGCCAGGGCGACCCGGGCTGGCCGTCCTACACCGCCGACGCGCGGGCCACCCGGATCTGGGACCTGAACCCCGGCGTCCAGTACGCCCCGCACGACGACGAACGCGCCCTCTGGGACGACTACTCCTTCCCCGCCCTGGACCTCGGCACCCGCTAGCCGAACCGCCGTCGGAAGAGGGGGCCGGGCCACCGCCCGGCCCCTCGGCGCGCCCCGCCCCGGCGTCCGGCCCCCGAAACCCGCTGGCCAGGCCGGTGCGGCCGCTGCCACACTGCGGGCCGTGAACAGCCTCGCCGCCTGGACCCTGCGCCCCGCCACCGCCGCTGACGTCGAACCCGTCGCCGAACTCAAGGCCGTCGTGCTGCGCGCCGACCTCGAACGCCTCGGCCGCTACGACGACGACCGGGTCCGCCGGCGCCTGCGGGCGGGCTTCTCCAGCCGCCACAGCTCCGTCATCCTCGTCGACGGCGCCTTCGCCGGCTCCGTCACCGTCCGCCCCGCCGAGCAGGGCGGCCGCTGGATCGAGCACTTCTACCTCGCCCCCGCCCACCAGGGCCGCGGCCTCGGCAGCGCCGTCCTGCGCCACCTCCTCGCCCAGGCCGACGCCGCCGGCGAGCCCGTGCGCCTCGACGTCCTCCAGGGCAGCCCCGCCCGCCGCCTCTACGAACGCCACGGCTTCGTCCTCGACCACGAGGACCCGATCGACGTCTACCTGGTCCGCGAGCCCGCCGCCTGAACCGGGCCCGCCGCCCGAACCGGGGCCGCCCCGGCGGTCAGGGCTGGTCGGAGCAGGGGCGGCCGTGGTAGTCATAGCCCCCGTGATGATCATGGGGGATGACGGGGCCGTACTGCGCCTCGAACAACTGCACCGCACCTACGGGACCGGGCCGGAGGCCGTCCACGCGCTCAGGGGAGTGGACGTCGACTTCGCCCGCGGCACCTTCACCGCCGTCATGGGCCCCTCCGGCTCCGGCAAGAGCACCCTGCTCCAGTGCGCCGCCGGGCTCGACCGGCCCGACGGCGGCCGGGTCGTCCTCGACGGGGCCGACCTCGCCGCACTCACCGAGAACCGGCTGACCGTCCTGCGGCGCGAGAAGCTCGGCTTCGTCTTCCAGGCCTTCAACCTGGTCGGCTCGCTGACCGCCGAACAGAACGTCGGCCTGCCGCTGCGCCTGGCCGGGCGCCGCCCCGACCGCGCCGACGTCCACCGCGCCCTCGCCCAGGTCGGCCTCGGCGAACGCACCGGACACCTGCCCTCCCAGCTCTCCGGCGGCCAGCAGCAGCGCGTCGCCATCGCCCGCGCCCTGATCACCCGCCCGCAGGTGCTCTTCGCCGACGAGCCCACCGGCGCCCTCGACAGCGCCAGCAGCCGCGACGTCCTCGCCCTGCTGCGCGAACTCGTCGACCGCGACGGCCAGAGCACCGTCATGGTCACCCACGACCCGGTCGCCGCCTCCTACGCCGACCGCGTGCTCTTCCTCGCCGACGGCCGCCTCGTCGCCGACCTCGACCACCCCACCGCCCCGCAGATCGCCGAGCGGATGACCGCCCTGGAGACGGCGGCATGAACGAGCGGAGCGAGTTCATCATCGAGAGGTGCGCGTGGGCGAACGCCCCCGCCGAGCGCAGCGAGGTGGGCGCATGAGTTCCCTCGTTACTTTGCTGCCCGTAGCCGCCGCCGCACTGCGCCGCCGCAAGGCCGCCTTCGCCGGCTCCTACCTCGCCCTGACCCTCGGCGTCACCCTGGTCGCCACCACCGGCACCCTGCTCGACAACACCGCCGGCGACGACTCCCCGCTCGGCGCGCCCTCCCTCCACAAGGTGCTCCTGTTCAGCGCCGCGATGGCCGCCTTCGTCGCCGTCTTCGTCGTCGCCGGCACCTTCGCCTTCGCCGTCGCCCAGCGCCGCCAGGAGATCGCGATGCTGCGCGCCGTCGGCGCCACCCCCCGCCAGGTCGTCGGGCTGATCACCGGCGAGGCCGCCGTCGTCGCCCTCGCCGCCGCCGTCACCGGCTGCCTGCTCGCCCTGCCCGGCGCGCCCGCCCTCGCCGCCTGGCTGGTCGCCCGCGGCGCCGCCCCGGACGGCTTCGCGGCGCACCCGGCCCCCGCCCCGCTGCTCACCGCCGCCGCCGTCGGCCTGCTCGTCGCCCTGCTCGGCGCCGTCACCGCCGCCCTGCGCGCCGGCCGCGTCCGGGCCGTCGAGGCACTCGGCGACGCCGCCGTCGACCGCACGGTCATGACGCCCGTGCGCTGGGCCTGCGCCCTCGCCGGACTGCTCGCCCTGGCCGGCACCGTCGGCTACTACCTGGCCGCCCCGACCATGCCCGCCGCCCCCGGCGACCAGCCGGCCGACCCGCAGCTCGCCTCCCAGTGGGTCCTCGGCGCCGACCTGCTGACGATCACCGCCCTCGCCCTGTTCGCCCCGCTGATCGTCCCGCCCCTGGTCCGGGCGCTCAGCGCGCCACTGGCCCGCGCCGTCGGCGCCGCACCCCTGCTCGCCCGGCAGAACGCGCTCACCGCCGTCCGCCGCACCGTCTCCACCGCCACCCCCGCCTTCCTCACCATCGCCCTCACCGGCACCGTCATCGGCTCCACCGCCGCCTTCGCCGACGCCATGACCGCCCAGAACCGGGCCACCACCGCCGCCCGGTACGTGCTGCGCCCCGGCGCCACCCCGCTGCCCGACGACGCCGCACACCGGCTCACCGCCGACCGGCCCGGCCTGCGCGCCACCGCCACCACCCCCACCGTGGTCACCGGCCTCGGCGCCGCCCCCGCCGACTTCGCCGACCCCGGCGAGGACTCACCCGCCTCCGCCCCCTCCGCCGCCACCGTCGTCGACGGCGACCTCGCCACCGCCTGGACCCTGCCCGTCGTCCAGGGCGCCGCCGCCGACCTGCACGGCGCCACCCTCGCCGCCTCCACCGACCAGGCCCGCGGCCACGGCTGGACCCTCGGCGACCAGGTCCACCTGCGCCTCGCCGACGGCACCGTCACCACCCTGCGCCTCGCCCTCGTCTACCGCACCCAGCTGGGCCTCGACGAGATCCTGCTCAGCGGCGACGCCACCACCGCCCACCTGGCCGGCGCCCACCCCGGCGCCGTCCACCTCTCCGCCGAACCCCCGGCCGCCGACCGGCTCGGCGGCGAACTCACCGACGCCCGCGCCCCCGGCCCCGACCCCGGCGCCCACTACGCGTGGATCGCCACCACGACCATCCTCGGCCCCGCCCTGCTGTACGCGCTCATCGCGATCGCCAACACCATGGTGATGTCCGCCGCCGACCGCCGACGCGACTTCACCGTCCTGCGGCTGGCCGGCACCCTGCGCCGCCAGGTGCTGCACATGGTCGCCCTGGAAGCCGTCCTGGTCGTCGCCACCGCCGCCGTCCTGGCCCTCGCCGTCACCGCCCTCACCCAGTACGGCACCACCGCCCTGCTCAACCACCGCATCCTGGCCGGCCAGGCCGCCATCGACCCGCAGCTGCCCTGGCTCCCGCTCGGCGCCGCCGCGGCCGTCTGCCTCGCCCTGGCCGTCGCCGCCAGCGTGCTGCCCAGCCGGATCGCCCTCGCCCGCGCCCGGTGACGTTCGCCCGGTGACCTTCGCCCGGTGGCGGTCTCCTGGTGACGTTCGCTCAGCGGCCCTCACCCGGGTGACCCTCGCCCGGGTGAGGGGAGTAGGCCGGACGGATGGTGACCGGCGGTCGGGCGCGGCGCTCACCCGAGCACCGGGCCCGACCGCTTGTTAGCGTCCCGTCCATGATCGACAGCCCGCACTCCACCGGCTCCGAACACCCCCGCGCCACCCGCCGCGGCCTCCTGCGCACCGCCCTCGGCGCCACCACCGCCGGAGCCCTCACCCTCACCGGCGCCCACCCAGCCCAGGCCGAGCCCCGCCCCGCCACCCGGCGCATCGACTTCCACGGCCGCCACCAGGCCGGCATCACCAACCCGCCCCCCGGCTACGGCACCTTCCTCGCCCTCGACGTCAAGGCCCGCGACCGTAAGGCCCTCGAAACCCTCCTGCGCACCCTCACCGACCGCATCCGCTTCCTCACCACCGGCGGCACCCCGCCCGACCTCGGCCCCGCCACCGCCCCCTCCGACAGCGGCACCCTCGGCCCCGACCTGCCCACCGACGACCTCACCGTCACCGTCGCCGTCGGCGCCTCCCTCTTCGACACCCGCTACGGCCTCACCCGCCACCGCCCCCGCCGGCTCACCGCCATGCGCCCCTTCCCCGTCGACGCGCTGCGCCCCGCCGAATGCCACGGCGACCTCTCGCTCCAGATCTGCGCCGAGAACCGCGACACCGTCCAGCACACCATCCGCGACCTGCTGCGCAGCACCCACGGCCTGATCCGCCCGCGCTGGCAGCTCGACGGCTTCCAGAACCGCTCCCGCCCCACCGGCGCCGCCCGCAACCTGCTCGGCTTCAAGGACGGCATCGAGAACCCCGACACCGCGAACGCCCGCGAACTGGACGCCCTCGTCTGGGTCGGCGAGGGCGGCGACGAACCACGCTGGGCCGCCGGCGGCAGCTACCAGGTCATCCGCGCCATCCGCACCCTCGTCGCCGGCTGGGACGAGGTGCCGCTCCAGCAGCAGGAACGCCTGATCGGCCGGCGCAAGAACGACGGCGCCCCGCTCGGCGCCGCCGGCGAGACCGACACCCCCGACTACCGCAACGACCCCGACGGCGCCGTCATCCCCCTCGACTCCCACATCCGCCTCGCCAACCCCCGCACCGACGGCACCCGCGACAGCCGCATCCTGCGCCGCGCCTTCAACTACGACCGCGGCCTCGACCCCGACGGCGAACCCGACCTCGGCCTCGCCTTCTGCTGCTACCAGCAGGACGTGGCCCGCCAGTTCGAAGCCGTCCAGACCCGCCTCAACGCCGAACCCCTCGCCCGCCACCTCCGCCCCACCGGCGGCGGCTACTTCTACGTCCTCCCCGGCGCCCACGACACCACCGACTGGCTCGGCCGCACCCTCCTCACCACCACCTGAACGCCCGTGTTCGCCCCGGTCCGCCCGAGCGGACCGGGGCGAACACGTGACGCACCCTCAGTACTCCCACGGGTTCAGCACGATCGCACCGGTCCGGGCGAGATGCTTGACGTTCCGGCTGGCCAGCGTCCAACCGTTCGCGATGGCAGTGGCCGCGATCAGCGCGTCGGGCGGATCGATGTTCGTCCCGGCGCTCTTGAGCCGGCGGTGGACAGCGAGGTACGCGGCGGCCTCCCGTTCACCGATGGCCGCGATCCGGCCCCGGTACTCCACCCGCATGCCCTCCAGGACATGCTCGAACACGGCTCGGCGTAGCGGATCGGACGTGGCCGCGACCCCAGCCTCGACTTCCGCGACGGTGATGACGCTGAGGCAGAGCGCCGTCGCAGGGACGGAGCGGGCCCATTCGACGACGGCGGGGGCCGGCTTCGGCCGCGTGGTGAGCTCGGCGACCACGTTGGTGTCCAGCAGATAGATCACTCGGTGCCCGCCGCGTCGTCGTAGGAGCGGGACCCGAACTCCAGCCCTTCGAAGGGCGTCGACAGGAGTTGGTCGAGGAAACCGTCGTTCCCCAGCGTCGCCCAGCGGTGCAGTATCGCCGGCAGCGCGTCGATGTCGGTGTCGGCGAGCTCGGCGTCGAAGTGCTTGACCTGCTCCTCGGGGAGGGACCCGCGGATCTCTCTGATCGTCCGCAACGGGTGGGGCTCGTCGGGCCGGTGAGGGGGCACGGGCAGATCCGGGGAGGTACTCATGGTCGGCTCCTTCGCTCAGGTCCGAGGACCAGACTAGGGCGCCGAGCAGCGGGATCAGCTCCCCCAGCGGCCGGGTTGTCGGTGGGGCGGGTGATGATGGGGGCTGTTTCGAGAGGCAGGACGGAAGGACACCCCCTTATGAGCTGGTGGCAGCAGCCACTGGTCGGCTTCGACCTGGAGACCACGGGCACCGACCCGGCCGTGGACCGCATCGTCACGGCCGCGCTCGTGGACACCGTCGGGGCCCGCCGGGTGGGGGCCGTGCACTGGCTGCTCGACCCCGGGGTCCCGATCCCGGCCGAGGCGGAGGCGATCCACGGCATCGGCGACGACCTGGCCCGCGGCAAGGGCCGGCCGGCCAAGGAGGCGGTGGAGGAGATAGCCGGCGCGCTCTGCGAGCGGCTCGCCGCAGGGCGCCCGGTGGTCGCGTTCAACGCGCCGTTCGACCTGTCGCTGCTCGACGCCGAGCTGCGCCGGTACGGGCTGGTGCCGCTCGCCGAGCGCCTCGGCGCCCCGGTCGGGCCGGTGCTGGACGCGCTGGTCGTCGACCGGGCGGTGGACAAGTACCGCAAGGGCTCGCGCACCCTGCAGCGGGTCTGCGAGGTGTACGGCGTCGAGCTGACGGACGCGCACGAGGCGGGCAGCGACGCGCTGGCGGCCGTCCGGGTCGCCGTCGCGCTCGCCGAGCGCTACCGGGCCGAGGTCGGCGACGTCGCGCCGGCCGAGCTGCACGGGCGCCAGATCGGCTGGTACCGGGAGTGGGCGGAGGGCTTGCAGGCGTGGCTGCGCCGCGGCAAGGACCCGCAGGCCGTGGTCGACCCGCGGTGGCCGATGAGGTAGCCGCCCCCGGGGTGGCCGGTGAGTCGGCTATTCGGCGGGCCAGTCGAAGGTGTAGCCCTGGGCGACCAGCCAGGGCAGCAGCTGCTTGAGCGCGGCCACGGTCTGGGTGCGGTCGCCGCCGCCGTCGTGCATCAGGATCACGCCGCCGGGCTTGAGCTGCTTCTGCACGGTGGAGACGATGGCGGGCACGCCCGGGCGGGACCAGTCGCGCGGGTCGACGGACCAGCCGAGCGAGGACATGCCGAGGCTCGCGGTGATCTGCTCGTTGTCGGCGTTGAAGCCGCCGCCGGGGGCGCGGAACCAGTCGACCCGGGTGCCGGGGCCGCCGGCCTTGACGATCATGTCCCTGGCGGCGGAGATCTCGTAGACGGCCTTGTCGTGGGGGAGCTTCGCGAACGGCTGCGGGTGGTGGACGCTGTGGTCGCAGAGCCGGTGGCCGGCCGCGAGGACGCGCTTGACCAGGGCCGGGTTGGCGGCGGCGTTCTGGCCGATCTCGCAGAACGTGGCCTTGGCGTGGTACTGGGCGAGCAGGTCGAGGATCTGGCCGGTGGCGGGGCCGGGGCCGTCGTCGAAGGTGAGCGCCACGGTGCGGCCGCCGGAGGCGGTGGAGCCGATGACGGTGCCCGGCTTGACCGGCGCGGGCGGCGGCGCGGGCGTGGTCGAGGGCGTGGTCGCGACGGCCGTGGTGGTGACCGGGGTGCTCGGCGTGCCGCCGTGGGGCGCGGCGCTCGTCCCGGCCGGCGCCTGGGGCGTGTGCGGCTTCGGGACGGCCGGCGGGGCGGCGGAGGCGGGTGCGCCGTCGGAGTCGGGGGTGGGCGCGACGGTGGCGACGGGCCCGTCGGTCGGCCGGCCGTCGGTCGGTGCGAGGGTGATCGGGGGCTGGGTGCTGACGCCGGCCGTCGGCTGGAGGGCTCCGCTGGCGGTGCCGCACGCGGCCAGTCCCAGGGCGGCGGCCGCCACGACGCAGCCTGCGACCAGCCGGCGGCGGGCCGTGAGCGCGGTACGGGTCGGGGGGGAGGGCCGGCGGGTGGCGGAGTGGGGCATGGCGGCGGCTCCTGTGGTGCAGAGGGGTGCAGAGGACGGGCGCCGATCCCTCGGTCAGGATGACTGTCCGATAGGACGCCGAGCGTACGTGCCCCGGTTGCGGAGCGGACCGCAGCGCCGTAGGAGTCTTCTCACACGCGCCCGGTTGGCGCCCCCGCGGCCCGCCGGGTATCCCGGGGGCCGTGCCGGGGGCGGCCCGGTATTTCAGGAGCCGTCACTTCGGAAGCTCGACGCCCCAGGAGCCCGACGCCTCAGAACGGGTACCAGCGCACCTCGGTGGCGCCCTCCCGCAGCGAGGCGACCCGGCGCCGGAACTCCGCCAGCGCGGCCGGGTTGCCGGGTACCTGCTGGGCGACCCAGGAGGCACTGGCGGTCTCCCGGGCCCCGCGCAGCACCGCGAAGCCGGGCCAGGCGCGCACGTCCCAGCCGTACGCCTCGACGAAGGCCCGGTACTCCTCGCCGGGTACGCCGTACCGGTCGTGGCTGAGCGCGAGGACCACCAGGTCGTGTTCGCGCAGGTCGTGCGAGACGTTCTCCAGGTCGAGCAGGACGGGCCCGTCCGGGCCGACGTGGACGTTGCGGGGCAGCGCGTCGCCGTGGATCACGCCGGGGTGCAGGTGCGGGGCGAGGTCGGGCAGGGCGGCGGCGAAGCCGTCGCGGCGGTGGCGCAGGAAGGCGACGTCGGCCGGGTCGACGTGGCCCTCGGCGGAGGCCAGCCAGCGTTCGACGGGGGCCAGCAGGTCGCGGTGGGCGAGCGGGAAGGGCGGCAGCGGCAGCCGGTGCAGGGTGCGCAGCAGCGGGGCGAGGTCGGCGGGGCGGGCGGGGCGGACGGCGGGGGCGAGCCGGTGCCAGAAGGTGACGGGGTGCCCGTGGGCGAGCTGGGGCTCGGCTTCCACCGCGTCGTACGGGCGGACCACCGGGACGTCCTGGGCGGCGAGCCAGTGGGCGACGGCGAGTTCGTGCCGCGCCCGTTCGTACAGTTCGGGGCCGCGGCCGACCTTGGCGACGACGGCAGGGTCGCCGAGGTCGAAGACGGCGTTCTCGCCGAGTGCGAGCAGCCGGGCGTCGCCGGGGCCGGGCAGTCCGGCGGACTCGCAGGCGTGGGCGAGCAGCAGCCGGGCGCGGCCTTCGTCGAAGGGGATCATGGCGGTGCTCCGTTGGGGCGGCGTTCATCCGGAGGCCTCCGGACGGTGATCATCATGACGGACCGGGGTGGGGTTTTCCCTACCTTCCTACCCTGACATCTCCTCCTAGGGGGTAGGGGGAGAGATCCACCCTGAGGGGGAGCTGTCTCCACCCGGAGCACGAGGTCAAGGGTGGTGCGCCCGGGGGAAACTGGGTCGGGGCCGCTGAGCGGCGGCCCCGACGGGGGTTGGACCACGGGGGCTCCTTGCCGGTCGGCAAGCAAGTGCTCGTAGGATGACGCCCAGACCTACTTACCTGCCGACCGGCTAGGGAGCGCCGCCGCGCGTCTCCCACCGGTCCAGCCGTCGCCCGGCGTCCCGTCCCCCAAGGGCTGCGGTGAACCATGCCCAGGAGGCATCGAGCATGTTCCACCGACTAGGACAATTCGTCGTACGCCGCGCGTGGTGGGTGATCATCGCGTGGGTGATCGGAATGATCGCCGTCATCATGACCGCGCCGAAGGTCAGCTCGCAGACCGACGAAGCCGCGTTCCTCCCCAAGCACTACGAGTCCATCCAGGCCGCACAGGTGCAGGAGCGGGCCTTCCCGGCCGCCTTCACCCCGGGCGCGCTCGCACTCTTCGAGCGCAACGACGGCGCCGCGTTCACCGACGCGGACAAGGCCGCGATGGGCAAGCTCGTCCAGGACCTGACGGCCAAGAAGATCGACGGCGTCGAGAAGATCATCCCGCCGTCCGACCAGCTGGGCATATCCCCGGACCACAAGTACGCGATGGCCATGATCGCCGTCGACAAGTCGAAGCAGCAGGACCAGAACAAGACCGCGGACATCGCCAAGGCCATCCGTGACGACGGCAAGGCGCTGGCCTCCGGCACCGACCTGAAGTTCCAGCTCGGCGGCCCCGCCGCCCAGGCGCTCGACCAGAAGGAAGCCTCCGGCTCGGCCGAGGGCATCATCACCATGGCCACGGTGCTGCTGGTCATCGTGATCGTCGGCATCATCTTCCGCGGCATCCTGGCCGGCCTGCTGCCGGTCCTGGTCTCGCTGATGATCGCGCTGCCCGCCTCCATCGGCCTGATCAACTACGCGACCGACATCTTCGACCTCAAGAGCACACCCATCCTGATGGCGATCCTGATCGTCGTCGTGCTCGGCGTCGGCACCGACTACTTCCTGTTCCTCGCCTTCCGCTACCGCGAGCGGCTGCGGGCCGGCGACGACCGCAACGCCGCCGTGGCCAACGCGGTCGGCCGGGTCGGCGAGGCGATCGCCTCCGCCGCCGGCGCCGTCACCATCGCCTTCGCCGCGCTGATCCTCTCCAGCCTCGGCATGTTCCAGGCGCTCGGCCCCGCGCTGGCGATCGCGGTCGTGGTCACCGCCCTGGCCTCGATCACCCTGGCCCCCGCACTGCTCGCGGTCATCCCCGCCCGCGCCGTCTTCTGGCCCGGCAAGAAGTGGACGAACGAGCCGAGCACCGCGCGCTTCACCGCGCTCGGCCGGATCGTCCAGAAGCGCCCGGCACTGGCCGCCGTCGCCTCCGGCGGCGTACTGGTCGCCCTGTCCGTGGGCGCGCTCGGCTACAACGGCAACTTCGACATGGCCGGCAGCTCCATGCCCAAGGACAAGGAGTCGATGGTCGTCCAGGACACGATGGCCAAGGGCTTCTCCGCCGGCGCCGCCGACCCGAGCCAGGTCTACCTGAGCAGCACCGACGGCAAGAAGCTCGACCCGGCCTCCTTCCCGGCCTACGCCGACAAGCTGCAGGGCGTCGTCGGGGTCTCCAAGGTCTACCTGCCGAGCGCCGACGCCAAGAGCATCAGCGCCGACGGCGCCACCGCCCAGTTCACCGTCATGCTCAAGGACGCCCCGGCCAGCAACGAGGCGATCGACGCGGTGACCGAGCTGCGCACCGTCGCCCACGCGCAGGCCCCGGCCGGCAGCGAGGCCAAGGTCGGCGGCCTCACCTCGGTGTTCAAGGACATCAACCTGGCGATGACCCACGACTACAAGCTGGTCTTCCCGATCGCCGGGCTGCTGATCCTGCTCATCCTGGCCCTCCAGCTGCGCAGCGTGGTCGCCCCCTGGTACCTGATGGCCTCGGTCGGCCTCGGCTTCAGCGCCACGCTGGGCGCCACCACGCTGATCTTCCAGAAGATCGGCAACGAGACCGGCCTGATGTTCATGATGCCGATCCTCATCTACCTCTTCGTGGTGGCGATCGGGACGGACTACAACATCCTGATCATCGCCCGTCTGCGCGAGGAGGCCCGCGCGGGCCGCAGCCCGCGCGAGGCGGCCCGCGAGGCGCTGCGCCACGCAGGCCCGACCGTCGCCGCGGCCGGCTTCATCCTGGCGGCCTCGTTCGGGACGTTCATGCTCGCCGGCAACACCTTCATGATGGAGTTCGGCTTCGCCATGGCCTTCGGCATCGTGCTGGCGGCCTTCGTGATGGCGATGTTCTTCACCCCGGCGCTCACCGCGCTGATCGGCAACCGGGCCTGGTGGCCCGGCCACGGCGCCGACCCCGAGCATGGCCACGGCGGGGGCCACGGTGCCGGCCCGGCGCCGGCGGCGGACGCGTACGGCGTGCCGGAGCCGGCCGGACGGCGCTGATCGCTTCGTTCGGACACGGGCGACGCCCGACCGACGCGCCAAACAGGCGGCGTCCCGCTTCGGCGGGGCGCCGCTTGCCCCCTTTTCCTGGCCGCCAAACGTGATCTGTCGAGCACAAAAGTCCCCGGTCAATCGGGGTGTCGCCGTGCTACAGTCGACCCAGTTGCAGTTTTGGTTCCCATGAACGTATGTGTGCGCCTGCTGGTTCCAACCAACAGGCGCATTTGTTTTGTCCGGTGTTTCAGTCTCCGGATGGGGATCGCGGCTACTCCGGGGTTCACGCGGTGTGAATCCCTGATGCCCCAGTTTTTGAGGAGACGGTTATGGCTACCGGCACCGTGAAGTGGTTCAACAGCGAAAAGGGCTTCGGCTTCATCGAGCAGGCCGAGGGCGGCCCGGACGTGTTCGCCCACTACTCGAACATCGTGGCGAACGGCTTCCGTGAGCTCGTCGAGGGCCAGCAGGTCGAGTTCGACGTCACCCAGGGCCAGAAGGGCCCGCAGGCCGAGAACATCCGCGTCATCTGACGTCAGCCTCCACGCTGACTCGCGATCTCGCGAAGCGGGGGCCCGTACCACACGGTGCGGGCCCCCGCGCATGCCGCCGTACGGCCGGGGCGGCGAATTTCCTACCGACGGCCGACCAGCCCCTACCCGGGGCTGCCGACCGACGTATGGAGACTTCGTGACCACCCCTGCCCGCCCGCCGCGTGACCGCGCCGCCCGCACCACCGACCAGGCCCGCCGCGGCGAGAACCCGCGCCGCAGCGCCGGCGCCGGCCGCGCCGAGAACACCGGCCGTGGCGAGAACGCCGGCCGCACCGGCGCCGGCGACCGCGCCCGCCGCGGCGAGAACCCGCGCGCCACCGGCGACGCCGAGCGCGCTCGCAAGCCGCGCGGCCGCACCGGCGCCCCCAAGAACACCCGCGCCGCCGCCGTGCCCGAGGCCGCCGAATTCACCGTCGTCGAGGGCACCCCGGCCCGGCCCCCGGCGGACACCTTCGCCGAGCTGGACCTGCCCAAGGGCATCCTCAGCACGCTCACCCGCGAAGGCGTCATCGCGCCGTTCCCGATCCAGGGCGCCACCCTGCCCGACTCGATCGCCGGCCGCGACGTGCTCGGCCGCGGCCGCACCGGCTCCGGAAAGACCCTCGCCTTCGGCCTGCCGCTGCTCGCCCGCACCGCCGGGCGCCGCGCCGTCGCCCGCTACCCGCTGGCGCTCGTCCTGGTGCCCACCCGCGAGCTCGCCCAGCAGGTCACCGACGCGCTCACCCCCTACGCGACCGCCGTCAACCTGCGGATCACCACCGTCGTCGGCGGCATGTCGATCAACCGCCAGGCCAACGCCGTCCGCCGTGGCACCGAGGTCCTGGTCGCCACCCCCGGCCGGCTCGACGACCTGATCGGCCGTGGTGACGTCAACCTGTCCGACGTCGCCATCACCGTCCTCGACGAGGCCGACCAGATGGCCGACATGGGCTTCCTCCCGCAGGTCAGCAAGCTGCTGGAGCAGGTCGCCGAGGGCGGGCAGCGGATGCTGTTCTCCGCGACCCTGGACCGCAACGTCGACCGCCTGGTCAAGCGCTTCCTCACCGACCCGGTCACCCACTCGGTCGACCCGTCGGCCGGCGCGGTCACCACCATGGACCATCACGTCCTCCAGCTGGACCAGGCCGACAAGGCGTCCACCACCGCGCACATCGCCTCCCGCGACGGGCGCGTGATCATGTTCGTGCACACCAAGCACGGCGCCGACCGCCTCGCCAAGCAGCTGCTCGCCACCGGCGTCCGGGCCGCGGCCCTGCACGGCGGCAAGTCCCAGCCGCAGCGCAACCGGGTCCTCGACCAGTTCCGCGACGGCCACGTCACCGCGCTGATCGCCACCAACGTCGCCGCCCGCGGCATCCACATCGAAGGCCTCGACCTGGTCGTCAACGTCGACCCGCCGGTCGACCACAAGGACTACCTGCACCGCGGCGGCCGCACCGCCCGGGCCGGCGAGTCCGGCACCGTCGTCACCCTCGTCCTGCCCGAGCAGCGCCGCGAGGTCAACCGGCTGATGACGGTCGCGGGCATCCGCCCCACCGTCACCAAGGTCCGCCCCGGCGACGCCGACCTCGCCAAGATCACCGGCGCCCGCACCCCCAGCGGCGTCGCGGTCGCCGTCGCCGTCCCCGCGCCCGCCGAGGCCCCCGCCGCCAAGGCCGACGCCAAGTCCGGCAACCCGCGCCGCCGCCCCGGCAAGCGCTCTGCGCTGCCCGCCGACGTCGACATGAACGGCAACCCGCGCCGCCCCCGCCCCAAGCAGCGCATGGGCGGCGCCGCCGCCCAGGGCGACCGCCCCCAGGCGGCCGGCTTCATCGGCCGCTCCTCCGGCCGCGCCAAGCCCGGCAGCGGCGCCAAGTCCGGCTCCAACTACGGCACCGGCCGCCAGCGCCGCGCCTTCGACTAACCCCCGGCGAACCACCGACGGCCCGGCCCCCTCGCAC